>JBDLIK010000017.1:0-15126 GCA_039714895.1 Myxococcota bacterium
CGTTCTACCCCCAGCTCGGGTCACCGCGTGGCGCAGGTCTTGCGCCTCGTCCATGATCGGGGTCGCATCCTGCACTCGGGTGTGGGACGAGCCCGCCACACTTCGGTCCCAGAGGAAGACCCGCCATTCGGTCCACGGATCCCCATCCCGCGCACCGCAGTGGCGCCCATCGGGCAGCGACCTATGGCCTGTTCTTCGCCTCCGGCTTCGCCGGGCTGGTCTACGAGATCCTGTGGATGAGGGAGCTCGGGCTCCTCTTCGGGAATGCCGCCTACGCTGCCGCCACGACCCTGACCGCCTTCTTCCTCGGCCTGGCGGCGGGGAGCTGGACCTGGGGTCGGCGTGCCGCGGGGCTGCGCCGACCGCTTCGTGCCTACGCGTGGCTCGAGCTGGCGGTGGCCGCGAGCGCGCTGCTCTGCTTCCTCATCCAGCCCGCCTACGGGGCGGTCTACGGCCCGCTCTCCGCAGCCGCTGGGCAGAGCCACGGGCTCTTCTTGCTGGTGAAGTTCGGCCTCGCCCTGCTCGCCCTCTTCCCCGCCAGCTTCTTCATGGGGGGGACCTACCCCGTCCTGAGTCAGCATCTGGTGTCTCGGCCCAGCTCGCTGGGCCGCACCGGAGCAGCTCTCTATGCCACGAATACCTTCGGTGCCGCGCTCGGGGCATACATCGCGGGCTTCCACCTACCCCTGATGCTTGGGTTCCGGAACTCCTACTTCCTCGCTCTGGCTACGACGGTGGTGGTGGGCGCGCTCGCCTGGTGGCTCGGAGGGCGCGCGCACGCGTCGGCATGGGGCTCGGACCGAACCCCGGCTTCCAGCCGGGCCGTCGGCTCCCCACACCCGGTCCTGCTCTCCGAGCGGGGGGTCCGCTGGCTGGGCTTCCTGTCGGGCTTCGTGGCCTTGGGCCTCGAGGTGCTCTGGACTCGCATGTTCGCGCAGGTTCTCCAGAACTCCGTCTACACCTTCTCGATCATCCTGGTGGTCTTCCTGGTCTCGCTGGCCCTGGGCGGAAGCCTCGCCCATCGCCTGGCCCGCCGAGCCGCCGCACCCGCCTCCGTCCTGTTCGCCCTCTTCCTGGGGAGCGGCCTGCTGGTGGGTCTATCCCCACTCCTGTTCTCGAAGCTCACCGGAGGTCTCGGCTATCTCGGGTCGGGCACAGGCTGGGCCGGCTACGTCGTGCGCGTGTACGCGGTGGCGGCCCTCGTCATGGGTCCGCCTGCGCTGGTCCTCGGTACGGTCTTCCCCTACCTCCTCAAGCTGAGCGAACCCTTCGGGCGCAGCCCGGGCCGCAGCGTGGGCGAGCTCGCGGCCCTCAACACGGTCGGAGGCATCGTCGGATCCGCGGTCGCCGGATTCGTCCTGCTGGATGCGTTCGGGCTCTGGCCCAGCCTCCGTCTGATGAGCCTCATCTACCTGATCGCGGGCGTGCTCGTCGGCGCGCGCACCACCCGGCCCCTCGCGCACCAGGCCATCGCGGCCGGGGCGCTCCTCTCCCTCGTGTCCGTGCTCGATCCGGACCGCCTGCCCCGGGTGAGGGTGAACGTGGAAGAGGAGGAGCATCTCCTCGAGGTGCTGGAAGGGAGCGGCGGCACGGTCGCGGTCGTGCGCCGTGGCGACGTGGTGACCATGAAGCTCAACAACCACTACGTGTTGGGGGACACGGGGGTGCGGGCGTGGGAAGAGGTGCAGGCGCACCTCCCGCTGCTCCTGCATCCGAAGCCGCGTGCGGTCTTCGTGCTGGGCATGGGCACGGGGATCAGCGCGGGAGCGGTTCTCCAGCATCCCGTGGAGCGCGTCGTGGTGGCGGAGATCGTGCCGGAGATCATCGAAGCGGCGAGACGCCATTTCAGCCCGTATGTGCACGGGCTTTTCGAGGATCCGCGCGCCGCCATCGTGGCCGAGGACGGCCGCAATCACCTCCTCGCGACCTCCGAGCGCTTCGATGTGATCCTGAGCGATCTGTTCGTCCCCTGGAAGGCAGGCGCCGGCCAGCTCTACTCGCGGGAGCACTTCATCGCTGCGCGCGAGCGGCTGCGGGAAGGAGGGATCTTCGCTCAGTGGCTGCCGCTCTACCAGATGTCCCAGCGCCAGTTCGGCATCGTCGCCCGAACCATGCTCGAGGCGTTCCCGCGGCTCACGCTCTGGCGCGGAGATTTCCTTTCCGAGCGACCGATCGTCGCTCTGGTCGGTCATCGGGACGACGTGCCGTTGGATCCGGGAGTACTCCTGGCGCGACTCACCGGACGGGAGACTGCAGGCGGGTCGGACGGATTGATCGGTCGCATGGAGAGCGCATTCCCCCGGAACGGAGGCGCCGTCGCACCGCCCCTGGCCACCTTCCTGCTGAGCTATGCGGGCAATCTCGGGCGCTCCTCGTCGCTCGTCATCGACCATCCCCTCAGCACCGACGACCGGCCCCTCATCGAGTACTGGGCGCCCGTGATCCAGCGACGGGAGAAGGCGACACAGGTCTCCTGGTTCGTCGGCCCCCCTCTCATCGACTTCCTGAGCGAGCTCCAGCGCCTCGTCCCCCCGGACCAGGATCCCTACCTGCGCCTGCTCGACGAACGCGAGCGAGAGCTGGTGACGGCCGGGCTCGCGTACCACCGTGCCATCGTGCTGGGCCGGAAGGGAGACCGGGCCGCGGCGGAGCGGGCACTGGACGAGTTCAAGCGGATCGTGTGGAGGGGGGATCCCAATCGAGAGCCGCTCCACCCCGAGCTGGAGGAGCTTCGGCAAGAGATCGAAACCCTGCGGCGGGAGCACGAGGAGCGCCTGCGCCACCTGCTCAGGCTCGAGGAGCGCCTCGAGGGGACGCGCTGATCCGATCAGCTGGGGGAAGCCGGACGCCAGGGGTGGCAGCACGGCGGAGTCCTCCCGACTCCCGTGGCCCGGCAACTGCAGCTCATGCGCCACCAGCTCTCCAGGATCACCCCCAGGGAGTCCGTGAGCTCCCTGACCTGTCGTTCCTCGGCGGTCTCGAAGGGTCCCTTGCCCTCCGCTCGCACCAGCTCGACCACCGCGAAGACATGCGCCCGGGAGTCGATGACCGGGATCGCGAGCAGGCGTTTCGCCTCCGGCAGATCGCGGGCGTCCACGGACGCATCGAAGAGCGGCTCCTGGGCGACATCGGCGACGTTGAGCGCACGCCCGCTGCGAGCGACCTGACCGACGACTCCACGCTGGATCGGAATGCGCAGATCCCGCTCTCGGCCGTGCTCGCAGACGTCGGAAGCCCAGACCTCGCCTGCTTCCTCGTCGAGAAGGAACAAGGTGGCTCGGTCGGCCTCGACGATCTGAGCCACTTTTCTCGTGAAGCCGCGGGCCACCTGATCGAGCATGCTCTCGAAGGCGTCTCCTTGCACGAGATCGACCAGTTCGAGAAGCCGCCGGGTTTCATCGGTAATCTGGTCCAGGAGCTCCCGGAATGCTTGGGCGTCGAGCCCCTCGACGCGTTCCACGAGGTCACCACGGCGGATGTCCCGGACGAGGAGGTGCAGGCGCCGGCGCGCATCCGTGGCGACGGCGTTCATCAGGGAAGAGAGCCGACCGTCCTCGAGCGTCAGGATGCGATCGGCGGCATCCAGGATCCGGCTGTCGTGCGTCACCAGGACGACCGTCACGCCATCCTTGCGCGCCAGCCGTTCGAGGAGCTCGAGCACGCTCCGCCCCGTCTGGCGATCGAGGGATGCGGTGGGTTCGTCGGCCAGCACGATTCGCGGGCGTCGGGCGAGCGCGCGTGCGATCGCCACCCGCTGGCGCTGCCCGCCGGAGAGCTCGCTTGGATGCGACTCCTTTCGATCTCCCAGCCCGACCGCTTCGAGGGCTGCCCCGGCCCGCTGGACGGCTTCTTCCGGAGCGAACTCACCATCGACCTCGAGAGACGTCTGTACGTTCTGGCGAGCGGTGAGCGCCTCGAGCAGGTTGTGAGCCTGGAAGACGTAGCCGATCCGCGAGCGCACCTCGACCAGCGTCCCCTCGTGGGCGTTGCGCAGCTCGCGGCCGAGGACGCGGAGGCTCCCTTCCTGGGCGGAGCGCAGGGCGCCGATCAACGTGAGCAGCGTCGTCTTCCCGGAACCGGAAGGACCGGTGAGAATGACGATCTCGCCCTTGTGAATCTCCGTGCAGACGTCGGAGAGCACCTCCCGGCGAAGCTCGCCCTCTCCGAAGGAGTGGAAGAGATGATCGATGACGATGGGCGACTCGCTCATCCGAACACCTCGGCGGGATCGGCGGAGCGGACCTTGCGCAGTGCCATCAAGGCAGCGACGCCACACATGGCGAGCGTGAGGGCGAAGACCGCCAGCGCCCGATCCGGGGTCATGACCAGCGGCAGGCGAGTGGCCTGTGCGGTGACGCGGTAGAGGGCCAGAGTGACCCCGAGCCCCGGCACGAACCCGATTGCCGCCAGGATCACCGCTTCCTGGAGAACGACTCGGGAGAGTCGGCGGTTCGTGTAGCCCATGGCCTTGAGTGTCGCGTACTCGGCCAGATGCTCGGACACGTCTGCGAAGAGGATCTGATACACGATGACTCCGCCGACGATGAGCCCCATGATGGCACCGAATCCGAAGACGTAGCCGATCGGCGTGCTGCTACCCCAGTACTCGAACTCTCGCTCGATGAAGGCCGGTCTCGTCAGGACGAGGACGTCTCGCTCCAGGGCGGACTCGAGCCGCTCGCGAACTGCACCCGGGGTCGCGCCGGGAACCAGATGGATCAGCCCGAGGTCGATGCGACCGGGAGAGCGGTCGGGAAACAGGCGTTGGAAGTTCAGGTCGCTCGTCACCAGACTTCCATCGATGCCGAACGAGGTGCCGAGCTCGAAGAGGCCCACGATGGTGATCCGCCGGTCGTTCACCTCGGCAACGAGGTTCCCGGACTGCCTCACGGCCTCTGCCACCGGCCCGAATTCAGGCCGCGAGGTCGCGTCGAAGACGGCGACGTCCGGCAGCTTGAGGGCCTCGAGGTGACGGCGAACCCCGGGCAGTGAAAGAACATCGCTCGTGGGGTCGAAGCCGAAGGCCAGAACATTGCGGGAGTTGAACTCCCAGGGGTTCTTCCAGAGGGCCTGCTGAATGTAGACGGGAGTTACGCCGGCAACCTCGGCATCTCCCAGGACCTGGTAGAGCCGACGGCGCGTGAAGCTCTCGGGGAACCCGATGAATGGGGTCTTCGGGCTGACCATCACGAGATCGTAGTGGAGGTGCCGGTGGTAACGGACGGCGCTGTCGTAGACGGCGCCCCGAAAACCGAGCTGCATCGAAACCAGAATGACCGCGAAGGAGACTCCCGCGAGAGCCACGAGCAGCCTGAGCTTCTCTCGCGTGAGCTGGAGCCAGGCGAGCGGGATCCGACGGGCCATCGAGGTGGCACCTCCGGCTTCAGGGCTCGATCACGACGTCGACCCGAAGATTCGTGAGCCGGGCAGCGAGAGCGGGCTCGAGGAGGCGGATCTCGACCTCCACGACCCGCGCATCGGCGTCGGCCACGGGATCGGTGCTGAGGACGTCCTTCTTGCCGATCTTGAGCCCGATCCGTTCGACCTCGCCTTCGAGCGCGTGGGGGAGGGCGGGACTGTGGATGCGCGCCCGCTGTCCGACCCGGACTCGTCCGATGTCCGTCTCGTAGACCTCGGCCACGGCGATCATGGCGTGCGTCCGTCCGACCTCGGCGATGCCCTCCGGTCCGACTCGCTCGCCCTCGCGGGCTTGGATCTCGAGCACCTGTCCCTCGATCGGGGAGCGCACGGTCGAGAGCTCGAGGTCGGCTTCGGCGCGCTGGAGACTGGCCCGGGCGACATCCCGAGCGAGCTCGAGCGCCTGCCAGTCCGATTCCGAGAGGACGCGGTCACGGCGGAGCTTTCGATTCCTCTCCAGTTCGCGCTCGGCATTCGCCAGCTCGGCCCGGAGCCGCGCGACCTCAGCACGCTCGACGGCGGCTCCAGCGAGAATTGCAAGCACCTGGTTCTTCTCGATCCTGTCACCTTCCTCGACCCGCAGCTCTTTGATCACCACGGCGGGTCGCGGAGGGCCAGCTACGCGGATCACGCCCCGGTGGGGTTCGAGGCGGCCGAGCGCTGCCACCGCTGCGAGCGGGACCCGCGGCGGCACAGACTCGGCCGAGTCGGAATCAGACACGGGAACGTCCAGATCGAAGAAGCCGAGGACTCCGAAGCGAGAGCCTGCCCAGAGGGCCGCGACCACGGCGGCCGCAAGCACGCCCAGGATCCAGGATACTCGGCGACGATTCATCGAGTCCCCACCCTCATGGCCCGCGCTGGCCAGACCCCAAATGGCCTTCGAATAGCCATGGATGCTCCGATGCTTTCGCTACCCCGGGATGTGCTCGAGTGTCAGACGGATGGAGACGGAAGCACGGTCTGTTCATATTCGCGCCCCCTCCGTGCTGGAGAGGCCGCGAAGAGCATTCCCGATCGGCCAGGGCCATGCCCCCTCTCCCGAGACCGATTGCCTTCCAGATCTCGCTCGACCGTGGAATCGTCCGCATCGATCCGATGGCTCCACCGAGTGGCTCGGCCTCTGGGAGCGCAAGAGCTTCAGGTTCATTGACGACCTTTCGGCGGGCGGTGCTACCTACTCACCTCGGCCGTAGAGACAAGCACCGGCAGCGACCATGCTAGGGTGAGTGCTGAGCCCGCCGCTCAGACCTCGAGAGCGGCCGCTGCCCGCTCGTAGTCTTCCGGACCGACGTAGATCACGTAGCCGAACCTCCCCAAGCCGTCCGCCACGCCGCTGGAGGCGGAGACGTTGACGCTCGCCGCGGAGAGATTCTCGTGGATTCTCGCTAGCACTCCGAGCTCGTCGTCACCCTGAACAAGCAGCGCTGGATGCGGGCCGTCGAGCTCAAGACCCATCTTCTTCGCCTCGGACTCCATGTGCTGCGGCTCCTCTGGAAACAGTGCAAGCTGCGTTCGCTGCGGGCCCATTGGAATGGCCGTGAAGGCCAGCAGGTTGATTCCGAGGCGTTCGAGCTGCGAGAGGAGCTCGTAGGCCGCGCCAGACTCGTCCTTCACGGTGGCGTAGAAGTACTCGACTCGACGAATCTTGATCGCCATAACCCTCCTGATCGCAGCGCCGCAGTCCGGCTGCGCCCGAAGTCCAGCGGCCTGGGGGATCCCGGGGACCCCAGCGTCCGTTGCCAGGTCATACGATAGCCACCATGCCGGCTGTACATCCACGCCGCTCCGCGCCAAGGTCGACGAACCATCCCCTCGGGGTTCCGCCGATTCGTTCAAGCGAGCCTGACGGACTGCGCTATGTCATCGCCTGGGAGGCATGCCATGAGCGTCCACCGCAGCCTCTGCAAGATCGGCGCTTGCGAGCCCTTCTGCGGCCTCGAGATCGAGGTTCGTGACGGACGGCTCGTCTCGGTGCGACCCGACCCGGCGCACCCGGTGACGGAGGGCTACGCCTGCATCAAGGGGATGCACGTCCCCGACTATGTGAACGATCCCGAGCGGCTCCTCCACCCGCTGCGACGGCGCCCTGGAGGACTCGAACCCGTGTCGTGGGAGACTGCGATCTCCGAGATCGGCGCGAAGCTGCGAGCTCTGCGCCAGGCTCACGGTCCGCGCGCCATTGCCACCTACTGGGGCAACGCCGCTGACAGCACCTCGATCACGCTGGCCAACACCTTCTGCCACGCCTTCGGCTCTCCCAACTCCTTCAACGTGCTCTCCCTCGAGTACACCGACCGGGGGGCCGTGGCCGAGCGCGTGCTCGGCAACGAGAACCTGATCCTCCAACCCGACGCCGCGCGCTCGCAGTTCGCGCTGCTGCTGGGGACGAATCCGCTGGTCACGAACGGGATGACCCTGCTGCAGCGCCGCCCTCGGATCTCGGGGGATTTGAAGAGCATCCGGCGCGGGGGTGGCAAGGTCGTCGTCGTGGATCCGCGCAGGACGGAGACCGCCAGAGTCGCCGACGAGCACGTCCCGATCCGTCCCGGGACCGACCTCTTCCTGCTCTGCGTCATGATCCGCCGGATTCTCGAGACGGGAGCCCACGACGCGAGCTTCCTCGGTCGACACGCAACGGGCCTCGATGCCTGGCACGAACTCTCGCGAGGGATCGATGCGGAGCGTGCGGCTTCCCTGACGGGCATCCCCCGGGAGCGCATCGAGCGGCTCGCCGACGAGTTCGCTGCAGCCGACGGGGCCTTCGCCACGACCCGCGTCGGGGTCCAGACGAGTCCCAACACCACGCTCACCGAGTGGGCGGTCCTGACGCTCAACGCCATCACGGGGAACATCGACCGACCGGGAGGCGTCTACTTCAACCCGGGGGTCTTCGACGTGCCCTCGCTGATCGAGCGTTTCAGCAAGCGCCGCAACCCGGCTCCCTCTCGCATCGGCGAGTTCCCCCAGATCTTCGGCGGACCCCCGGCTGCCGTCTTCGCAGACGATGTGCTCTCGGAAGACCCCGATCGCATCCGGGCGCTCGTGGTCGTGGCCGGCAATCCGGTCATCACCTTTCCGAACACGAGCAGGATGGAGGCGGCCCTGCGCCGCCTCGAGCTGCTCGTCTGCATCGACATCTACCCCTCGGACACGATCGCCTTCGCGGACTACGCGTTGCCCGCCGCGACCCTCTACGAGAAGGGTGGGCTTCACTTCCTGACCTCGAACTTCGAGCCGTATCCCTTCGTGGAATGGCGCCCCAAGCTGGTGGAGCCGCGGGGTGAAGCGCGGGCCGAGTGGGAGGTCTTCAAGAATCTCTCTCGCGCGGCGGGCGTCCCCTTCCTCAACGACCCGGTTCTCGATGCAGTCGCGCGTGGGCTGGACAGGCTCGGGATTGGCTTCAGCGAGGACCTCCTCTACCGCTATCTACTCCTCGGCAAGCTCGGCCTCGGCCGCCTCAAGCGCACGCCGGGAGGCGTGAAGCTGGGCGAGATGCGGTTCGGTGAGTTCCTGACGAAGGGTCTGCGGACGCCGGATGGGCGCCTCCACCTCGCCCCGCCCGACCTGGTCTCGGCGCTACCCGAGGCGCTCGCAGCGCCTCCAGCTCCGAGCGACGAGTTCCCGCTCCTGCTGATCTCCGGAGCCCGCCGGCTTGCCGGCTACAACTCCTGGACCCATCACATCGCGGCGCTCACCGACAAGCTCCGCGGCAACTGGGCGACGCTGAACCCTGCCGACGCGGCTCGGCTCGGGATCGCCGAGGGGGATCGGGTGCGCGTGCGATCCGCTGCGGGAGAGGTCCAGATCGACGCTCGGCTTTCAGCGGACGTACGCGAAGGCGTCGTGGTCATCCACCAATTCTGGGGTCACAACTATGAGGCCGGCACGAAGAGCAGCAAGAGGTACCCCGGTGTGAACGTCAACTTCCTCCACGACGACGGCGTCCGCGATCGCTTCTCCGGGATGCCCGTCTACAACGGGACGCCGTGTCAGGTCTGTCCAGCAAGCTGAGCTCAGCCGGCAGATCCCGGCGGCTTCCGGCCCGACGACGTCTCCTCGAAGAAGGAGACCGAACGCGAGACGGCGGATGGCGCGATCCCGAACATGCGCCGGAAGGTACGGGTGAGGTGCGCGGCATCAGAGAAGCCCGCAACCAGGGCGGCCTGGGTCAGCGAAGCGCCTCCCGCGGTCTCCCGGATGGCTGCGTAGAGCCGCACCCAGAGCACGTAGCGACGGCAACTCATCCCGATCTGCTCCGCAAAGAGGTCCCGGAAGCGGCGCGGTGAGAGACCGACGCTTCTGGACAGATCGGAAACAGATCGGTGTCCCGCCGGGCTCTCTCGCAGGGCTCGGATCGCGCGCTGCAGCCGACGGTCGAGGTCCGGGCCGGGGCAGACCCGAAAGCCGAGCTCTAGCAGGGTTTCTCCATAGAGCTGAGACGCGAGCCGCGCGCCGAACGGCTGCCGACGAGCATCGCGCACCGCGGCGCGAAGCTCCCTGAGCGCGGCCTGGGGTACCTCATGGTAGTGACCTGTGGGCTCCGCTGGCTCGATTCGTCGGCCGTCGTCGCTCTCGGGCTCAATGTAGACAGAGAGCAGGTCGGCGCCGGACCCGTCGAACTGGTGGAGCTGATTGGACGGGATGATGATTCCGTCGTGACTCTCCCAAGGCCGACCTGACCCCCCGCGGAGCTGAAACTTCCGATCGATGCCCACTGCGATCTGGATGGCATGATGGTCGTGCAGGGTCGTATCTGCTGAGGGTCCCAGATAGAGGGCGCGGCCGACGCCCACGAACACACGACCGGACCAGCCGTGGGCCGTTCGATGCTCGCTCCCTCGCTCCGAACTCATACCACTCCCGTTCACGTCAGCGGACGACCACCGTGATCTCGCCCACCATCCCCGCCTCGGTGTGCCCGGGGATCGTGCAGAGGGCTGCGTAGCGGCCCGGCTGGTCGAGGCGGACAATGGCGGCGTCCGTTGCCCCCGGCGCCACGTGAAGATGGATCGCGTCGGTGCTCCCGTCCGGAACCCTGACGACGAAGGCGTGCTCGACGACTCCCTCGTTGTGCAGCTCGATTTGAGTAGGCACGCCCGCCCGCAAGGAGATCTCGCGGGGCTCGAACCGAAAGTCATCGGCCACGAGCCGAACTGTCTCCTGCGACGGCTCGCCTACGTGCGCCGAGGCAAGAGCATGCGAGTGGGGGCTCGAACCAGCGGCCGAGCCCTCGGCGTTCGCGACATCCCCATGGCCATCGGCATGCCGAGAGTGGGGGTCCCCGGTGGGCGCTCCGGGCGGGGCAGCGAGAGCTTCCTCGGGGTACTGGGCCCGAATGAGTTGGAGGAGCCCATCGAGCCGCTTGAGCTCTCGGCGCGTGCGTTCCAGGTCGCCGGCGTCGGCCGCCTCATGGAGCGCCCCGGCGACGTTGGGGAGCTGCCGGATCGCTGACTCCACTCGCGCTCGCTTGGCGGCGTCGAGGTCTGCAGAGTACTCGAGCAGTGTCTCGGCGAGCTGCGGGACGGGCTCGACCTTCCCGTGGATGGTCTGGAGCGTTTCGGCGCCGACGTCCGCTGCGACCGCGTCTCGCGCCGACTCGAGAGCCGACCACGCACTCGCCAGGCCTTCGGGCTCGGCACTCGCCTCCTCGCCAAGCCCGTGCTTGTGCTGCCCGTGGCCGTCGTCGGATTCGGGTGCGGTACTCGAGGCTCGGGAGACTTGCTGCACCGGTTCCGATCCCTCATGCGACTCCTCGTCGGCGCCGGCGAGGCAGCCCGTCAGCAGCCACGCAAGGGCCGCGCAGAGGTGAATGATCCGTAGGCGTCTCATGGAGTCTCCCTTCGTGTAGCCGTGCCGTCCCTATGCGGCGACTCCGCGGTCGGAGGCGGAACGAGAATGGCATCCAGGGGGTCGCCCGCCTCGCGGGCGAGGGCGCGCTCGGCCGCCCCCCGGCCGAACGCGTAGAAGACTGCCGGCGTCACGGCCATGTCGAGGATCGTCGAGCTCAGGAGCCCCCCCAGGATCACGACCGCAACCGGGTACAGGATCTCCTTCCCGGCCTCGCCCGCCGCGAGCACCAGTGGAATCAGAGCCAGACCCGCCACCAGAGCCGTCATCGTCACGGGCACCAGCCGCTCGAGCGAGCCCCGGACGATCATCCGTTCATCGAAACGCTCGCCTTCGTGCTGCATCAGATGCAGGTAGTGCGAGATCATCATGATCGTGTTGCGCGACGCGATCCCGGCCAGCGTGATGAGCCCGACCAGCGTGGCAACCGACACGGTCCCGATCATCATCCAGGTAAGGACGAGACCCCCGATGAAGGCGAGGGGCACGTTCAGCAGGATCTGCGCGACGATCATCGGGCTCCGAAAGTGCGAGTAGAGGAGCAGGAACATGGTTGCCAGGGTGAAGACGCTGAGAATGGCGATCAGCCGCGTCGCCTCCTGCTGGCTCTGGAACTGGCCCTCGAAGCTGACGGAGTAGCCGGCGGGAAGATTCAATGCGGTCACCGCCGCTTGCATGTCGGCCACAGTGGAGCCGAGGTCGCGCCCCGAGACGTTCGCCGAGATCACGATGCGGCGGCGCACGTTCTCCCGGTTGATGATGTTCGGGCCCTTGGCCTCCCGGACGTCGGCCAGGAGCGAGACCGGGACCTTCTCGCCGGAGGGCGTGTCCACCAGCATGTCACGGATCGCCGGCACGTCGCGCCGGGATGCCTCGCCGTAGCGGACCAAGAGGTCGAAGGTGCGCTGTCCGTCGAGGACCTGCCCGGCGACGCGGCCGTTGAGGGCGGTCTCCAGCAGCTCGGCGAGGTCGCCCACCCGCACGCCGTAGAGCTGGGCCCGATCGCGATCGAGCGTGAGTCTCACCTGGGGAATCAGCACCTGCTTCTCGATCTGCAGGTCGACCACGCCCGGCACGTGCCCCAGCGCCACCTCGATGTCGGCTGCCTTCGCGCGCAGGACGCCCAGGTCGTCTCCGAAGAGCTTCACGGCCACCTGTGCCCGGACGCCGGAGAGCAGGTGGTCGAGGCGATGCGAGATGGGCTGGCCCACGTTGATCGCGATCCCCGGGATCTGGGAGAGCTCCTCGCGGATCTCGGCGAGGATCTCCTCACGAGAGCGCTCGGATTCCTCCAGGTCCACGTCGATCTCGGTGTAGTGGACGCCCTCGGCGTGCTCGTCGAGCTCGGCGCGGCCGGTGCGCCGCCCCGTGGAGAGGACCTCCGGAACGCCCAGAAGCAGGTTCTCCGCGATGGCTCCGATGCGATTCGACTCCTCGAGGGAGGTTCCCGGCGCCACCAGCACGTTGATCGTCGCCGTCCCCTCGTTGAACTCGGGCAGAAACTCCTTGCCCATGAGCGGATACAGGGCGAAGGATCCGATGACGAGCACGGCCGCGGCCCCGATCACCCCGTAGGGATGGCGCAGTGTGTGCTTCAGAATCACCCGCTGGTCGAACTCCTTGAGCTGACGCACCAGCCAACTATCGGACTCCGTCTGCATCCGCTTCATGCGTGGAAGCAAGTAGGAGCAGAGCGCGGGAATGACCGTCAGCGACACCACGAACGAGGCCGCCATGGCGACGATCGTGGCGATGCCGATGGGAGCGAAGAGGCGACCCTCGATCCCAGCGAGGCCGAAGAGCGGCACGAAGACCAGGATGATCAGAAGGGTCGCGAAGAGGATCGAGTTCCGGACCTCCGCCGAGGCTTCGGCGATCACGCGCAGGACGGGCCGCGGGGGTTCCGCGTGGCGGTTCTCGCGCAGCCGCCGGAAGACGTTCTCGACGTCGACGATGGCATCGTCCACCACCATGCCGATGGCCACAGCCAGGCCGCCCAGGGTCATGGTGTTGATGGAGATACCGGCCCAGCGGAAGAAGATGGCGGTGGCCACGAAGGAGAGCGGGATCGCCGTGAGCGTGATCAGCGTCGTGCGCAGGTTCAGCAGGAAGAGGAAGAGCACGATCACCACCATGATCGCGCCGTCGCGGATCGCCTCCTCCACGTTGGCGATGGCCGCCTCGATGAAGCGCGCCTGCTTGAAGAGAATACGCAGCTCGACGTCGGCGGGGAGATCTCTCTGGATTTCGGCGAGCGCGTCGTCGATCTTCTCGGTCAACGAGATGGTATCGACACCGGGTTGCTTCTGGACCGAGACGATCACGGCCGGTGCGCCCCCCACGCCGGCGTCGCCGCGCATGACCTGCTTGCCGAAGGCCACCTCGGCCACGTCTCGCAACCTCACCGATACCCCGTCCCGGTCGGCCACCACCGTGGCGGCGATCTCCGGGAGCGACGCCGTCCGCGCGATGTTGCGGACCAGCGCCTCGCGGTGATCCGCCTCGAGGAAGCCTCCGGGCGTGTTCACCTGCGAGCGCTCCGCTGCCTCGACCACCTCGTCCAGCGTCACGCCGTAGGCCGCCATGCGCTCGGGGATCGCCCGCACCTGGTACTGCTTGACGCCACCGCCGATGGGGATCACCTGCGCGACTCCGGGAATCGTCAGCAGTCGCTGTCGCACGACCCAGTCGGCTCGGGTGCGGAGTTCGATGGGAGGCGTGGTTCCGTCCCGGCTGGAGATGCCGACCAGCAGGATCTCTCCCATGATCGAGGAGATCGGCCCCATGACTGGGGAAATGCCCTCGGGAAGCTTCTCGGCGGCGAGCTGGAGGCGCTCCTGCACGAGCTGGCGGGCGCGATAGATGTCGGTCCCCCAGTCGAACTCGATGAAGAGGATCGAGAGGCCGATCCCCGAGTTCGAGCGCACTCGGCGCACGCTCGGCGCCCCGTTCACAGCGGTCTCGAGGGGCCAGGTGACGAGCTGCTCCACCTCCTCCGGAGCGAGGCCGGACGCCTCCGTGAGGATGGTGACGAGCGGACGGTTGAGATCCGGGAAGACGTCCACCGGAAGATTCCGGATCACCACCACGCCGTAGACGAAGAGCAGCGCCGAGGCGGCCAGCACGAAGAGGCGGTTCCGCAGCGAGAACTCGATCAGGCGGTTCAGCATGGCCTAACGAGCTCCGCGCGCCGCGCGGGCGCGCCGACTGAGCGAGACGCCAGCGATGAAGAGGCCCACGATGAAGAGCGCTGCGATCCCCACGCCGAGGCCCCAGCGCCACCCTCCCTCCGTCGCATGGGAGTGCGCCGCTTCGGTCGTGGACGGCGCGGCTTCGCCGTCTGCGGCCGGCTCGGGCACCGCTGGCAGGTACTGGAGCGAGTAGTTCCCCTCCGTCACGACGCGTTCGCCGGGGAGGACGCCGTCCACGATCTCGATGTGTCGGTCGTCCGAGAGGCCCGTCACCACCGCTCGCCGGTCAAAGAGGTCCGGTTCGTCTTCGCGCTGCACGAAGACGAAGGGGTTTCCAAACTCGCCGAGGACGGCGCTCTTCGAGACGGCGAGGGCGAGATCGGCGCGCTCCGTCACGAGGCTCAGCGTCGCGCGCATGTGCGGGCGCAGCTTCTCGTCGGGATTCGCGACCTGCACGAAGACCGCCTGCGAGCGACTGGCGGGATCGAGCTTCCCCCCGAGCCTGTCGACCACCCCATCGAAGAACTCTTCCGGGGAGCTGGGTACTCGCACCCGCACGTTCTGGCCGAGCTCAACCTGGCCGATCTGGCCTTCGAAGACGCGGCCCACCGCGAGGACCTCTCCGAGGTCGGCGATCTCGAAGAGGTGGCGGTTGGGCTCGACGTCA
>JBDLIK010000018.1:0-15117 GCA_039714895.1 Myxococcota bacterium
GCCAGTGGCTCACCCGCGCCCGCGAGATGCAGGAGCGCATGGAGCGGCTGCGCCAGGAACTCGCCACGCGACGGATCGAGGCGTCGGCGGGCGCGGGGCTGGTGACGGCAGTCGCCACCGGAGAGCTGCGCATCCTCGAGATCCGCATCGATCCCGGGCTCATCGAAGGCGGCGATCGCGCCATGGTGCAGGACCTGGTGGCGTCCGCCGTCAACGAGGCGCTGCGGCGTGCGCAGGAGATGGTGCAGTCCGAGCTCCAGCGCGCCGCGGGCGGGCTCCAGCTGCCCTTCGCTCCGCCGTCCTCCGGCGAGGGGTAGCATGCGCACGCCCCCTCCCATCGAACACCTGGTGGCGGCGCTCCGCCGTCTGCCCGGAATCGGAGAGAAGTCGGCCACGCGGCTCGCCTTCCACCTGCTCTCCACCCCGGAGCCCCAGGTCAAGGAGCTCGCCGAGGCCATGCTGCGCCTCAAGCAGGAGATCGTGCTCTGCCAGATCTGCTTCGACCTGACGGAAGCTTCTCCCTGCGGACTGTGCGCCGACGAGCGCCGGGAAACGAGGCTGCTGTGCATCGTCGAGGAGCCGGCGGACCGGGCCTCCATCGAACGCAGCGGGCGCTACCGGGGCCGCTACTTCGTGCTCGGCGGCGCTCTCTCGCCCATCGACGGAGTGGGACCCGAGGAGTTGCGCATTGCAGAGCTGCTGAAGCGGGTGGGAGCGGGCGACCTCGACGAGCTCATCCTGGCCACGAACCCCACCGCGGAGGGCGACGCCACGGCGCACTACATCGCCGATCGCCTGGGCAGTTGCGGCGTGCGGGTGACCCGCATCGCCTACGGGATGCCCATGGGAGGCGACCTCGAGTACGCAGACCACGTCACCGTCGGCCGCTCCCTGGACAACCGCCACGAGCTCTGACGCTGCGGGCTTCGCGCGCAGCCCGCTAGGATCCGGGACGAGCGAAGCGGTGCACGCCCAGGCTTATGTTTCAAAGGGGACGATGGCTGCGGGCTTCGCCCGCAGCCCGCTCAAGCGCCTCCTGCGGGCGGCCGATCGGGGGCGAGCGGGCGCCGCTTGCCGTGCGTCCGGAACGCGGGGTAGAGTGGCCGGCAACCATCTGATTTTTCGGCTCGCTACAGAGGCTCTTGCCGATGGCTGACAGGCAGCTCGTGATGTATGAGGAGGACCACCGCAAGGTCCTCGCCGTCATCCAGCGGCTGGTGCGCGAGGCAAACGCCAAGGGCATCTTCGTGGTGGACAAGAACGGCCAGCTCATCGCCGAGTCGGGCGAGATCCGCGGCATCGACACCACCAGCCTGGCCTCGCTCACGGCCGGGAGCATCGCGGCCACCGGGGGCCTCGCCAAGATCATCGGCGAGGAAGAGTTCCCGGTCCACTTCCACCAGGGCCAGCGCGACAACCTCCACGTGACGGTGGTGGGCGGGCGCGTGATCCTGGTGGTGATCTTCGATGACCGCAGCTCCCTCGGTCTGGTGCGCCTGCGGGTCAAGAAGGCGGGCGTCGAGCTCGCCAGGATCTTCGAGGAGATCGAGAAGCAAGCCAATCGCGACGTCTCCTCCCACGCCTCGAGCCCCTTCGCCGAGATCACCGACGACGATATCGACAACCTCTTCGCCGACTGAGCCATGTCGTTCATCAACTACTCATCACGAGAGATCAACTGCAAGATCGTCTACTACGGCCCAGGGCTATGTGGGAAGACGACCAACCTCCAGTTCATCTACAGCAAGACCAACCCCGACCTGAAGGGGAAGATGATCTCGCTGGCCACGGAGACCGAGCGCACCCTCTTCTTCGACTTCCTGCCCCTGGCGCTGGGCCAGATCCGAGGCTTCAAGACCCGCTTCCACCTCTACACCGTTCCGGGTCAGGTCTTCTACGACGCCAGCCGCAAGCTGATCCTGAAGGGAGTGGACGGGGTCGTCTTTGTCGCCGACAGCCAGGTCGAGCGCATGGAGGCCAACCTGGAGAGCCTCGACAACCTGCGCATCAACCTCCAGGAGCAGGGCTACGAGCTCGCCCGCCTGCCCTACGTGGTGCAGCACAACAAGCGGGACCTGCCCAACGCTGCTCCCCTGGACGAGATGCGCCGCCTGCTCAACCCCAGGGGCGTGCCGGACTTCGAGGCCTGCGCGACGGTGGGAACCGGGGTGTTCGAGACCCTCAAGTCCGTCGCGAAGGGCGTGCTGACGGACCTCCGCAAGCTGGGACGGTGACGGCTGCGGGCGGAGCCCGCAGCCCTTACACTCCGCTGAATGGCCCTGGCCGAGGTCGCCGGACGCAAGGTCTACTACGAGACCCACGGCGAGCCCTCCCCCGTCCCGCTGGTGCTCGTCTCGGGGATGGCTGGCTCCTGCCGAGGCTGGCTCGCCCTCCAGGTCCCCGAGCTCTCGAAGGACCGCCAGACGGTGATCTTCGAGCACCGGGGGGTGGGCGAGAGCGAGGACCCGGGCGGCCCCTTCACCACCGCCGACCTGGCCGACGACACCGCCGGACTCCTCGACGCCCTGGACATCGAGCGGGCGGATCTGATGGGCGTGTTCATGGGTGGCATGGCCGCCCAGGAGGTGGCTCTGCGCCATCCCGATCGCGTCGATCGCCTGGTCCTGGTGGGGAGCTACGCGCGTCCTGATGCCAAGCGGCGTTTCCTGCTCGAGAAGTGGCGAGAGATGGCACGCGCGGGGACACCCGACGCGGTCTTCGTGCGCGAGCGCCTGCTCTGGACCCTGCAGGACGAGACCCTCGAGCAATCCGACATCATCCAGGCGATGGTGGAGTTCTTCGATCGCGGCGCCGCTCCGGTCTCCGCGGAGCTTCTGGTGCGCCAATGCGACGCGTGCCTCGGACACGACACCGCGGACCGTCTGCGACACATCCGCCACCGCACCCTCGTGGTGAGCGGCCGGCAGGATCAGCTCACACCTCCGCGCATGCAGCGAGTGCTCGCCGACGGGATCCATCACGCGCGGCTCGTCACCTTCTCCTACGGCGCTCACCTGATCCTGCTGGAGGCCGCGGAGCGTCTCAACCAGGTGGTGCTGCAGTTCCTGCGCGAAGACCGCTAACAGGCTGCGGGCGGAGCCCGCAGCCACCACAGGGCTTCCAGCCCGGAACGCCTACCCAGAGGCACCCTGAAGCGAGCGAAAGCAGAGGCTCGACAGCGTTCCGGCCAGCAGAGGCTCCACACGCACCCGGCCCCGCAGCGCTCGGCCGTCGAGACCCGGGCCGCCGCCCACCACGATGCGGTTGTCGTAGTCGTCCACCTCGATACAGACCCTGCGCGGCAGTAGCGAGCGGATGGCGCGCTCCACCTCGCGCCACTCGTCGAGGGTGTTGCTGGCGAGCACCCCCCCGGGCCGGAGCCGCCGGACCGCCAGGTCGAGTCCAGGATGCGGCAGCCAGGCGGGCTTGCGGACCGCACGCCCGCGGCCGACGAAGACGTCCTCCAGGACCGCATCAAAGCGCAGGCGCGAGCGCTGCAGGAATGCCAGGGCGTCGCCCTCCACCACCTCGAGGCCGAGGGCGTCGAGATCCAGCCAGCGCCGGGCTGCCCGCAACACCTCGCGGTCGAGCTCGACCCCGACGATGTGAGCGCGCGGCGCGAGGGCCCGTGCCAGCCGGGCCGCGCTGCCCCCGCCGAGGCCGAGCACCAGCACGCGTCGACGGCGCTCGGCAGGAAGCCACAGGAGGGGGGCCGCCAGCGCATCCCAGACCCGCCCGCAGGCCGGAGAGCCCGGCACGTAGCGGGAGGCGAGGGAGCCGTCCACACGCAGCTCGAGGGCAGCGGAGGAGCGAACCACCCGCACGCGCGAACGCCGGCCCCCTCGGTACACTGCGCTCAATGGTGGGTGACCTCTTTGCCGCGCCGGCGGCGGGCTTCGTGCGCGTGGCGCTCCCGGTGGCCGTGGACGGGCTCTTCGACTACGCGGTCCCGGCAGAGCTCGCGGACGGGGCCCAGCCCGGCCGCCGCGTGCACGTGCCCTTCGACTCCCGGCAGCTGGTGGGCGTGGTGGTGGAGCGACTCGAGCGTCCCACCGCGGGGGCCGCCGGGCGTCTGCGCAGCATCGACGCCGTCCTCGATTCCCATTCCGTGGTCTCGCCCATGCTGATCGCAATCCTACGCGAGGAAGCCGCCCGGGTCCTGTGCCCGGTGGGCCTGGCCCTGGCCGCCGCGATGCCGCCGGGCTCCGCTCCGCGACAGCTGGAGCGGCTGGCGCTCACCCCGCGCGGCTGGTCGGCGCTGCGATCCGGAGCCGCCACCGCCGGGGCCCGACCGCTGCTCGAGGTCCTCGCGGTGGGCGCCGCCGGCGAGGCCGATCTCGAGCGGGAGGCGCCGGGCTCCCGCCAGCTGCTGCCCGTTCTGGAGAAGGATGGACTCGTCGCCCGGGAGCGCCGGACCGCCGGTCCCCGGGTGCGCCCGCGAACCCGGCGCCTGCTGGAGCACGCTCCGGGGCTCGACCTCGAGGCCGCCCTGGCGGAGCTGGCCCGGGCCCCGCGACAACGGGAGGTGCTTCGGGCTCTGGCCGGAGGCGCGCTCGCCCAGCGCGAGCTCACGCGCCGTGTGCCGGGCGCGGTGCGCGCCACAGCCGAGCTGGCCCGGCGAGGCTTCCTCCAGACCCGGGAGGAGCTGGCACCGGTGGAAGGCGGAGCCGACTTCGCGGAGGAGGAGGCGGACGTCGAGCTCACCGCCGAGCAGGCCGCAGCCCTCGTCCGCATCGAGGACGCGATCCGCGGCCGGCGCCCGGATCGCCTCCTGCTCCACGGCGTGACCGGCAGCGGCAAGACCGAGGTCTACCTGCGCGCCGTGGCCCAAGCCCTGGCCGAGGGGCGCCAGGCTCTCGTGCTCGTCCCCGAGATCACGCTCACCCACCAGATCGTGGCGCGCCTGCGCGCGCGCTTCGGCGATCGTGTCTCGATCCTGCACAGCGGGCTCCGCCCAGGCGAGCGCCTGGCCCAATGGGAGCTACTGCGCACCGGGGTGACGCCCATCGCCGTGGGGGCCCGCTCGGCACTGTTCGCTCCGCTGGAAGACCTCGGCGTGATCGTGATGGACGAGGAGCACGAGCCGGCCTACAAGAACGAGGAGGGGTTCCGCTACCACGCCCGGTCGCTGTCCGCGCAGCGCGCCCGAGCCGCGGGCTGTCCGCTGGTGCTGGGTTCCGCCACTCCCTCCCTCGAGACTCGGGAGGCGGCCGCGCGCGGCGAGATCGAGCGCCTGGTCCTCTCCCACCGGATCGGAGGACGACCGCTGCCGGTCGTGGAGCTCGTCGACCTCGAACGCGAACGGGCCCTCGCGCCCCGGGGACGCAAGCTGCTGCTCTCGGCGCCACTGCGAAAGGCCCTGGGCGAGACCCTCGAGGCCAGCGCCCAGGCCATCCTCTTCCTCAACCGGCGGGGCTTCTCGACCCAGATCCTGTGCTTCGACTGCAACGAGGTGGAGCGCTGCAAGCACTGCGACATCTCGCTGGTCTACCACGCCACCGAGGAGCAGCTGCTCTGCCACTACTGCGACTATCGCATCCCGCCCCCCGAGGTCTGCTCGGCCTGCGGCTCCTCGCAGACGGGCCTCCTCGGTGTGGGCACCGAACGTCTGGTGGAGGAGTTGCGCATCCAGTTCCCCCATGCGCGGGTCGCCCGGCTGGATCGGGACTCGGCGTCGCGTCGGGGCGTCACCGAGGCCGTGCTCGCCGATCTCGCCCGGGGACGCATCGACGTCCTGGTGGGCACGCAGATGGTCGCCAAGGGCCACGACTTTGCCGGCGTCCGCCTGGTCGGAGTGGTGAACGCCGATCTCTCCCTGCACTTCCCGGACTTCCGCGCCGCCGAGCGAACCTTCCAGCTCCTCACCCAGGTGGCGGGCCGCGCCGGGCGGGGACACCTTCCCGGAAGGGTCGTGATCCAGACCTACGCTCCCGAGCACTATGCGATCCACCCGGTGGTCGAGCACGACTACGAGAGCTTCTACCGCGAGGAGCTCGCCCATCGGCGCACCCTCGGCTATCCGCCCTTCGGCCATCTGGCCCACGCCGTCGTGTCCGGCCCTGACGAGGCCCAGACGGCCAGCGCGGCCCAGCAGCTGGCCGACCCCCTGCGGCAGGCCAGCGTCTGCCGGGAGGGTCGCGTGGAGCTGCTCGGGCCGGCGCCCTCTCCGCTCGCCAGGCTGCGAGGTCGCTACCGCTTTCAGCTCCTCTTGAAGGGGAGCGCCTTCGCCGACGTTCGGGAAGCCGCGAGGGGTCTGCAGCGAGGATCCGCACGCGTTCCAAAGGGGGTGCGCGTCACGGTGGACCTGCAGCCCATCCACATGCTCTGAGCGGCGATCCAGCCTCGGCGACACCTGTGCTCGTGACCGCAGGGGACGATTGCTATCCTGGCCCCATGGCACTTCGAGAGGTCCTGCAGTTCCCGGATCCGCGCCTGCGGCGCCTCTCGAAGCCCATCGCCTCGGTGACCGACGAGATCCGCCAGCTGGCGTCGGACATGCTCGAGGTGATGTACGACGAGCCGGGAATCGGCCTGGCGGCGCCTCAGGTGGGAGAGCCCATCCGGTTGGTGGTGATGGACACGGAGTGGACCGCGGAGGATGGCGAACGCTGTCCGCGCGTGCTCCTGAATCCGGAAATCCTCGAGCGCGAGGGCAAACTCATCTGGAACGAAGGCTGCCTCTCGGTGCCGGACTTCCAGGCCGACGTGGAGCGCTCGGCCTGGGTCCGCGTGCGCGCTCTCGACCTGGATGGGGAGGAGATCCTCACCGAGGCCGAGGAGCTCGAGGCGGTGTGCTTCCAGCACGAGATCGATCATCTCGATGGAAAGCTCTTCATCGACCGCATCAGTCGGCTCAAGCGGGAGCTCTACGTGGGGCGGCGCAAGAAGGCACTGCGCCGGGGGGCGGAGGAGGGTCGCGACGGCGCCTCGAGTGCCGGCGACGCGCGCCTCTGATCGACCCTGGCGCGCCGGCTCCCTTGCGCGTCCTGTTCTTCGGGACTCCTGCCTTCGCCGTGCCATCCCTGCGCAGGATCCTCGGGAGCCGACACGATGTGGTGTTGGTCGTCACGCAACCCGACCGCGCACGCGGGCGCGGGCGCCGGCTCTCGCAGAGCCCGGTGGCCGAGGTGGCTCTCGAGGCGGGCATCCCCGTCCGGAAGCCCCTGCGCGTATCCGCGCCGGAGTTCGGCGAGACGCTGCGCGGCCTCGGAGCCGACCTCGGCGTCGTGGTGGCCTACGGCCAGTTCCTGGCGCGGCGGGTGCGAGAGGCGCCGCGCCTCGGCTACCTCGTGAACGCCCACGCGAGCCTGCTGCCGCGCTGGCGCGGGGCCGCCCCCATCGCCCACGCCATCCTGGCGGGAGACGCGGTGAGCGGAGTCTCGCTCATGCGCGTCGAACGCGAGATGGATGCCGGCCCGGTGGCCGCCGTGCGACGCACGCCCATCGGCGACGACGAGAGCGCGGAGGAGCTCGGGGCGAGGCTCGCCGAGCTCGCCGCCGAGCTCGTCGTCGAAGGCCTCGAGTCCATCGCGGCGGGAGTCGTCTCCTGGCAGGAGCAGGACGATGCCCTGGCGACCCTGGCCCCGAAGCTCGAGCCGAGCGACGCCGAGCTCGACTGGAAGCAGCCCGCCACGCTGCTGGCTCGACGGGTCCGGGCGTTCTCGCCGCGCCCGGGTGCCTGGACGCACCTCCAGCGAGAGAGGCTTCGGATCCTGGCGGCGGGCACCGACGACACGGAGGCCGACGCCGAGCCGGGCACGGTGCGAAGCCGCACGGCCGGGGGGCTGCGCATCGCCACGGGTCGAGGCTGGCTGTTGCCCCGCCTGCTGCAGCGCTCCGGCGGACGTTCCCTCGACTGCGAGGCCTTCCTGCGCGGCCATCCCATTCCGGACGGAAGCCGCCTCGGAAACGGGGCGGCTTCATGAACCCGGCCACGCCCACGCGCCGCGGCCGACCCTCGGCCTCGCGGCCGGAGCCTCCCCGGCGCAGCGGGCCCACCCGGGCGCGGCTGGTGGCCCTGCGGGTACTCGAGCGGGTGGAGCGCGGAGGCGCCTATGGGGATCGGGCGCTCCACGCCGAGCTGGGACGCAGCCGGCTCTCCCATCGGGACCGGGCACTCGTCACAGAGCTCGTCCAGGGCACCCTGCGCTTCCGAGGCCGCTTGGACTACCTGCTCGCCCAGGCAACACAGCGCAACCTCCGCACGCTCCAGGCACGCGTCGTGACCCTGCTGCGCCTGGGGGCCTACCAGATCGTCTTCACCGGGGCGATTCCCGCGCGCGCCGCCGTCGACGAGTCGGTGCGCTGCGCCCGGGCGGTGGGGCTCGAGCGAGCGACCGGCCTGGTGAACGCAGCCCTGCGACGCCTGGTGGACGAGCACGCCTCCATCTCGTTTCCCGACCTTGGGCGAGACCCGGAGGGACACCTGGTGCACGCGCTGTCGCTCCCCCCCTGGATCGCCGAACGCTGGCTCGAGCTCTTCGGCCCCGAGGAAGCGGCCGCCCTGGCAGGCGCCTCGAACGTGGTCCCTCCGGTCTGCGTGCGCGCCAACCGGATGCGGGTCGACCGCGAGGCACTTCTCAGCGAGCTTCGGCCTCGCCACCCCCAGGCCATGATCGGACGGCTCGCGTCCGACGCCATCGTTCTCGGTCGGCGCGGCGCACCCGGCCGAGACCCCGGCTTCCTGGCCGGTCGGTTCACCATCCAGGACGAGGCCTCCCAGCTGGTGGTGGAGGTGCTCGCTCCCCGGCCTGGGGAGCGGATCCTCGACGTCTGCGCGGCGCCGGGCACCAAGGCCACCGCACTCGCCGAACGGGTGGGCAAGGCGGGAGAAGTGCTGGCGCTGGACAAGAGCCGCTCCCGCCTGGACCAGGTGGCGAGGGACGCTCGCCGGCTCGGCCTGCCCCACCTCCGCGTGCGCCAGGCCGACGCCAGCCAGCCCCTGCGGCTGGGAGCGCACTTCTTCGACCGCGTGCTGGTGGATGCGCCCTGCTCCGGCCTCGGAACCTTGCGGCGACACCCCGACCTGCGCTGGCGGGTGCGCCCGGAAGATCCCAAGCGCCTGTCGGCGATCCAGCAGCGGATCCTCGAGCGGGCGGCGGCCTGGTTGAGGCCCGGGGGCACGCTCGTCTACAGTACCTGCACGGTGCTGCCGGAGGAGAACGAGGGGGTGGTGGAAGCGTTCCTGGCACAGCAGCGAGACTTCCGCCTGGTGCCGGCGGACGAGCTGCCGGAAGGCCTGCGCCCTCTCGCCCGGGGCCCGGGGTACGTGCACACCCTGCCCCACCGACACGACGTGGATGGCTTCTTCATTGCGCGCCTGGAGCGGCTCCCGTGAGCGCGCGTCCGCCCCGCATCGCACCCTCCATTCTGGCCGCGGACTTCGGCCGTCTGTCGGAGGAGCTCTGCGCCGTGGAGGCCGCGGGTGCGGACTGGATCCACGTCGACGTCATGGATGGACACTTCGTCCCGAACATCAGCATCGGGCCCGTGGTGGTGGAGGCCGTGCACGCGGCCACGAGCCTGCCCCTCGACGTCCATCTGATGATCGAGAATCCCGAGCGCTTTGTTTCCGCCTTCGTCAAGGCCGGGGCCGCCACCGTGGGCGTGCACGTCGAGGCCTGCCCGCACCTGCATCGCACGCTGGCCCAGATCCGCGAGGCCGGCGCGCGCGCCTGCGCGGTGCTGAACCCGGCGACCCCGCCCCAGGCGGTGGAGGCCGTGCTCGGGGAGCTCGACCAGGTGCTCGTGATGACGGTGAACCCGGGCTTCGGCGGCCAGCGCTTCATCAAGAGCCAGGACGCAAAAATCCGACAGCTGCGTCGCTGGATCGGGGCTCGGGGCCTCGGGGTCGACCTCGAGGTGGACGGCGGGATCACGCCTGCCACGGTGGGAGAAGCCGCCCGGGCGGGCGCCGACGTGTTCGTGGCGGGCACCGCGGTCTTCGGCGAGAAGGACTACGGGGCGGCCATCGCGGCCCTGCGCGAGGAGGCCGCCCGCCACCCGTTCCTGGACGCCCCCATCTAGAGTCCAGGGGCTTGGGGTAGACTGGCCGGCGAGCCCATGCGCGCCCGCTCTCGCTCGTTCGCGGCCGATGCCGCCGTCGTTCTCTTGCTGGCCCTCGCGGGCCCGGCCCTGGCCGATCCGCCCGCCACGCCCCAGCGGCTGCTCCTGGAGACCTCGCGAACCCGCGAGGCGCCCCCGCTGGAGGACGCGCTCCCCGAGGGCCACGCGCTCAGCGGCAAGGAGATCTACGAGCGGGTGCTCCGCAACCGCTTCGATGCCTACGTCCAGACCTCGTCTCTGGTCTCCGGCGACCGGGGCGGATCCGAGCAGGAGTCGCGGCTCAGCATGTCCTGGAAGAGCTACCGGGACGAGGACGATCAGCCGACCCGGGGCATCCTGTCCAAGACGCTGGTCAAGTACACCCACCCCTTCGACCTGCGCTTCTCCGGGTACCTGATCGTCAGCAACCACCAGCGCCACAATGACCAGTTCGTCTATCTGGCCAGCACCCGTCGGGTGCGTCGCGTGAACCTGCGCGGCGAGGCGGTCTTCGGCACCGACTTCACCTTCGAGGACGTCGTGCCCCGGGAGGTCGAAGACTCGACCTACCGACGCATGCCCGATGCCGAGGTCGACGGCGTGCCCTGCTTCGTCGTCGAGGTCACCCCCCGCGCGCACGCCGACTCCGACTACTCCAAGTTCGTCGTCTATGTGGAGAAGGAGCACTACGTTCCCCTGCGCACACGCTACTGGGACGATCGGGACCTGGAGGTGAAGGAGCTGCGCGCGCAGCACGACAGCATCCAGGACTTCGGGGGCATCTTCGTTCCGCTCCACACCACCATGCGAAACCTCCAGCTCGACACCTACACGAGCCTCGAGGTCCAGAGCCTGGAGCCCAACCCCAAGCTGCGCCCCACCGACTTCGACCTGCGCCGGCTGGAGAGCCACTAGCACGCGCCTTCATGGCCTCAGGCCCGGGCGCGCACCAGCAGGGCCGGCAGCAGCAGCAGGTCGCTGGCCAGGCAGATGGCCATGGTGAGTGCGCAGAGCAGGCCGAACTCCTGCAGGGTCGCGAAGCCCGAGAGGGCCACCACCAGGAACCCCGCCACCAGCATGAAGGAGGTGATCGTCACCGGTCGGCCCACGCGCTGGGCGGCGACGATGGCCGCGGCCTCGGGCGCCCGCCCCGCCCGGCGCTCCTCCCGATAGCGCACCAGGATGTGCACGGTGTCGTCGATGGCGATGCCGAGCGCCACGCAGCCGATCAGGCTGGTGGGCAGCGACAGCGGGGCCACCCCCGCACCGAGCACGCCGAAGAAGAGCAGTACCGGAAGCACGTTGGGGATCATGGCGAGAAGTCCCAGCCGCCAGGAGGCGAGGCCGACGGCGATCAGCACCAAGATGGCTCCGGCAGCGAGGCCGATGCTGAGAGGCTGGCTGCGCGCGATGCCATCGGCGCTACGGGCCAGCAGGATCGCGTTGCCCGTGACCCCCGCATCAAGATCCCGGGGCAGCGTGCCCTCCCGGAGCAGCTCCTCGAGACCCCGGGAGAGCTCCCTCATGGCCGCCGTCCCCACCGCTCCCGTGCGAACGATCAGGTTGGCGCGGCTGTGGTTCACGTTGGTGAAGCGGTCCAGATGGCCCTTCGGGGCCAGGAAGAGCAGCTCGGCCACCGCAGGCCGGGAATCGGGGATGCGTTCTTCCTCCGGATCGTCTCCCGCGAGCGCGCGGTTGAGCACGCGCAGCGTGTCGACCATCGACTCGGTGTGACCGACGGCGGAGAGCAACCCCGCCCGGGTCTGCAGCTGCTCCAGGGCCCGAAGCACCTCCGGATCCCGCAGCCGGCCCGCCTCGGAGGCACGCAGGGGCACGTAGATGGGCACGGCCCCCGCAAGCACGCGGTTCACGGCGTCGAAGTCCACGCGTACCGCCTCGTCCTCATCGAAGTAGGAGAGGTAGTCCGTGTCGATCACGATCCGGGGCAGCGCCAGCAGGGCGAGGGAGGCCAGCAGCGACCAGAAGAGAAGCAGTCCGGTGGCGCGCCGCGCCCCGAACCGTCCGGTGCGCAGCAGGATGCGGTCCATGACGGCGGCCAGCCCTGCGCTCCAGGAGGTCGAGGAGGGGTGGATGGGGCGCCCGAGCGCGAGACACGCCGGCAGCCCGGTGAGCGAGAGCAGAGTGACCGAAGCAATGCCGAGGGCGGAGAAGGCCCCGAGCTCGAAGACCGCGGGCACGTCGCTGGTGAGCAGCGCTGCGAAGCCGATCGCCGTGGTGGCTCCGGCGATCACGACGGGAAGACGCATGTGATGGAGACAGCGCTCTGCAGCCTTCCGACGGCCACGGCTCCGCAGCGCCTCTTCCTCGAAGCGGGCCACCACGTGCACGCCGTAGACCGACCCGACGGCGGTCAGGGTGGGCGCCAGCAGGGTGGTCAGGATGTTGAGCGGACGGCCCACGAGCGAGATCGTCGCAAAGGTCCAGACCGTTGCCGTCGCCACCGTGGCCAGCGGCAGCACGACCCCGCGCAGGGTACCGAACACGATGAACAGCACGGCGGCCATGGCTGCCAACGCGAGCGGGACCAGCAGTGTCAGGTCGCGGAGCATCACCCGGTAGACGTGAGCCTTCAGGTGGGGTCGCCCGGCGACGTGAAAGGAGAGCCCGGGAGCACGTTCCTGATCCACGATCGCAGCGATGGCGGCGTCGATGCCGGACGCGATGAACTCCCGGTCGTTCATCTTCCGGAAGGTCACATTGACGGCGGCGCTACGACCGTCCGGCGAAACGAGGGTGTGCCGGTAGAGGGGATCCCGGAGGGTCCGCTCTGCCAGAGCCTCGAGGGCGGCCGGGTCCCGGGGGAGGTCCTCGATGAGGGGGCGCACCTCCACCCAATCCTCTTCCGCCGAGTAGCGGAAGGAGACCACGTCCGTGAGGCTCTGCACCCTGCGAACGCCACCGAGCTGGGCCACGGCGTCCGTGATCCGCCGCAGCCGAGCCAGATGCTCGTGGGTGAAGAGGGTCCCCGGCGCCTCCATCGCAATCACGAAGACCTCGTCGTCCCCGAAATCCCGAACCGCCTGCTGGTAGAGCTCGCGAGCCGGGTCGCCCCGGGGCAACAGCGGCTCGGTGGAGGGATCGATCTCGAGACGCAGGCCCGGGGGATCGGTGCGCACCAACACGCCGGCGGCGAGCGCGGTGGTCGCCACGACGCCGGCGAGCACCCAGGGCGCTCGCACCACCACCTGCCCCGGAAACCACCAGGCACCGGCGATCCCCAGTACGAGGAACAGGCCCCAACCGGCCGCCACGATGAGGGGATCGATCACCGGAAGCGCCTCGAACATGGCAGAGCCCCCATTCCCGCCAGGGCGATCACACTACCACCTCCTTGTGGCACCCGGGCGGAGTCGGCATACTCGGGCGGCTCGGCCGGCCTGCCGGGGCGTGGCGCAGTTTGGTAGCGCGCTTCGTTCGGGACGAAGAGGTCGCTGGTTCGAATCCAGTCGCCCCGACCATCCCCTGAGCTGGCCGAGCCCTTCTCCTCCCCGCGCCCGTCCGTCGCGCGCTCCCGGGATCCGACCGTCCGGGACCGATGGAGAGACCATGAACTGTCCGATCCTCCTCCTCGCACTCCTCGCGCTGGTCGCCTGCTCGAAGCCACCGGATGCAGCGTCGGAGGTGGCCGTGAAGGTCGGCTTCGTCGCCGTGGACGAGCGGGCCGGCTCGCCGGTCGTCCTGTTGGAGGAGTGGGAGGGAACACGCAGCCTACCCATCTGGATCGGGATTGCGGAAGCGCGCTCGATCGCGTCGGAGATGGAGAAGCGCGAACCCCCGCGACCCAATACCCACGACCTCGCCAAGCGATTGATCGAGGGGCTCGACGCAACACTCGTGCGCGTGGTGGTGACCGAGCTACGCGAAGGCATCTACTACGCAACCCTCGTGCTTCAGGCCGAGGGACGGACCCTCGAGATCGACTCCCGCCCCAGCGACGCCATCGCCATCGGGCTGCGAATGCAGGCACCGCTCTATGCGCGGGAGTCGCTGTTCGAACAGCCCGAGCACGAGTCCGACGAAGGGCACGCCATCTAGGGCGACCGACCCGAATCTCGGGTGAACCGGGTGCGCAGGCAGACCCCGCCCCTCGGCACTGGACCGGCAACTCCTTGCGATTCGGTTCGGAAACTGTGAAACAATCTGTTCCTCGTACGGATCGCGCGTCGACCCTTTTTGAGGTGTCGCGTCGCCGATGGGCGCAACCGAATCGACCCGTGCTCGTTCGGAGGGGGAGTATTCGTTGACTTCTCCGAGGGCGGGTGGCACGATCGCCGAGCGCTGGGAGATCGATTCCCATTTTCCCCTCCTTCCGCGCGCGGCACCTATCCAAGGTTGCCCGACGGGAGATCGAATGACTCGTACAGAACTGGCGTGGGAGCTTGCCGGACTCTTCGCCGACCTGGAGATCGGACAGATCAACGAGGCGCTCGCGAAGAACGTCCCCTACGAATCTCTGGAGTTCTTCTACAGCTACTGCGAGTCGTTCGGAGAGGCGGAAGCCATCACCGGCGACGCCATGAAGCGGCTCCCCAACCTGATGTTGCTCGGCTACCTGTTGCGCGTCCTCGAGGACCGCCTCCTTCCAGACAGCGCAGACCCGAGCTGACTGGCTGCGGGCAAGGCCCGCAGCCGACCTCCGACCACTCGCCGGGCCCGTGGGGAGCATTCGCGCTCCACTCAGATCCCTGGGCCCGTGGACCCTGGGGGGCGCTTCGCAAGCCAGCGAAGGTTCACGGCGTTCGTGAGCACGTGACCCAACGCTGGGGCGAGCAGGTTTCCGGTCCCCTCGAAGAGCAGGCCGAAGAGCACTCCGGCGACGAACGCAAAGGCGCTCCAGAGAGCCAGCGGCCAGGAGGGAAGCAGGTGAGCCAGAGCGAACAGGGCGCTGGCGAGCCACAGCCCGACCCGAGGCTGGAGGGCACCGCGAAAGAACAGCTCTTCCCCGATGCCGCTGGCCAGAGCCAGCAGGATCACGGCGCCCGGCGAGAGGGGCCCGAGCGCGGTGGAGAGCTCGGCAGCCAAGGCGCGGCCCGCGGCGCTGTGGCGGGTGAG
>JBDLIK010000019.1:0-14987 GCA_039714895.1 Myxococcota bacterium
TCACCGTCCTCGCCTATCCCCCCGCCGCTCTCTGGCCGCTCGGCTGGGGGATGCTCGTCCCCCTCTTCTGGGCGGTGGAGCGAACGGATCCCCGGCGAGCTGGGCTCCTCACCTACGCGTACTCGGTGCTGCGCGGGCTCTTGATCGTCCGCTGGCTGGTGCACGCCCTGGCCGTGGAGTACGGCGTTGCGACACCGGCCGCCTGGGCGTTCACGGCTCTGTTGGTCGCCGTCTACGCCTTGCCTCCCGCCTTCGCGGTTCTCGTGTACCGCTACCTGCGTCCCCGGCTCGGGAAGGCGGCCGCGCCGCTCGTGCTGGGCGCGCTCTGGGCACTGTTCGAGTGGCTGCGCGCGGGTCCTCTGGCGCTCCCCTGGGTGCTGGTGGCCCACACCCAGGCTCCGGTGCCCCTTGGCTTCCAGCTCGCGGATCTCGGGGGAAGCACTCTCGTCGGCTTCGTGATCGTCAGCGTCAATGCGGCTCTCGCCCATGCGATCGTCTCCGGGAGCCTCCGACCGCTGGCGGTGGCCGCGGGGCTGCTGGCGTTTTCAGTGGGCTACGGGACCTGGCGTCTCGCGCAGCTTTCCGAGCTCGAAACCGACCTGCGCGTGGGCGTCATCCAGGCGGCGGTCCCTCAGGCGGAACGCTTCCAGCCGGGCTCGGCAGAGCGCAATACAGCTCGCCACATCGCGCTCACGAGGGACCTGCTTGCCCGCCAGCCTCTGGACCTCGTCGTCTGGTCGGAGACCGCGGTGGATACGGAGCTCGACGCGGCCCCAGAGCTCGTGGAGCAGCTCGCGTTGCTCGCGCGGGAGACGGGCACGCCGCTGGTGACAGGCGCCCCGCGCTCCCGCGACGGCCGGCGGACGAACTCCGTCGTGCTGGTGACCCCGGAGTCGGGGCTCGACGACTCCTATGACAAGCAGCGGCTGGTGCCGTTCTCCGAGTACGATCCCGCTCTGTTCGGCTGGCTGGCTCCGCTGCTCGGACCCGTCACCGCGGGAGATCCCTACGTACCCGGGAACCCGCGTCTGCTCCTCGGGAGCACGCTTCCCCTGGCCACGCCCATCTGCTTCGAGATCACCTACCCGGGGCTGGTTCGCGAGCTTCGGGGCCGGGGTGCCGAGCTGCTCCTGAACCTCTCGAATGATGCCTGGTTCGGGCGGACCGGGTACGCATCCATGCACTTCCTGCACGCCCGCTTCCGGGCGGTGGAGCTACGCAGCTGGGTGGTGCGCGCGGCGAACACGGGGATCTCGGCCGTGATCGACCCGGCCGGGCGCGTGGTCGACTCGCTCCCCCTCTTCGCCGAGGGGACGCTGGTGGCGGAGGTCGCGCCGGCCGGCCGGCCGGCGGTCTACGCACGTCTGGGCGACGCGCCCATCCTTCTGCTCCTCGGCGCCTTCGTAGTGAGCGCTGTCTTCGCGAGCCGGGGTCTTCGCAGGTAGCCACGGTTCGGGTCGGCGGCCCCGTCTTCTCTCCGTCAGTGCCCGGCGGGGCGGGGCGCGGGCCCGAGCCCGTCGTCGAAGCGGACCCGCACGTCGTCGAGGGCCGTGGCCACGGCGCCGAGCACCGCCCATTCGATGGCGGGCCACGCCGAGGGCGGAGTGAAGCCATCCCGAACCGAGCGCGCGACGGTCACCAGCTGGGGTCGGACGGCTCCGCTGGCCAGGAGCTCGTGGAGAAGAGCCACCTGGGCGTCGATCTCTGCGGCGGAGACGAGCCGCTGCTCCGGCAGACCCACCAGCCGTCGACCCTCCTCGAGCAGCTCCTCGCCGGCGCCGTCCGGCGGCAGATCCTCGAGGATGTGCGCGAGCTCGAGGAGCTCGAGGGGGGAGATGCCGAGCCACCAGAGGGTGAAGAGGGGACCCGGCCAGCGCGTCCAGGGCTCCACGGAGAGCGTCTCCACCGCCGCGAGCAGCGACGAGAGCTCGCGGATGCGCGTCTCGGGATCCTCCGCGAGGTGCAGACTCTCCGGCGCGAAGATGCGCCGGAGCGCGTCGAGCTGATCCTCGCCGAGACCCCTGCGACGCAGCTGGTCGGCCGCCGGATTGCGCGTAGCGAAGGCATCGAGGTCGATGTCCAGCACCGTCGGGCCCTCGGCCAGGGGCCCGCTCGCGGACGCGACGTCCAGGGAGAGCACCCGAAGCTCCACGACGACCGGCTGGCGGAGCGATTCCCGGGGCGCCCAGCCGTCGTCGAGCACGTAGTAGTCGCTGGGGTCGTCCACGCGGAGCTCTCCCGAGGCCACGCTGCCCAGGCGGAAGCGCCGCTCGCCGTCCGGAAGCTGCCGGGCAAAGCCGGGCCGCAGCCAGACGATCCGATCCACCAGCCCCACACGCACGGCAGCGAGCTGGAAGGTGGCAATGTCGAGAGCGCTCTGCAGGGCGCCGTCGTGCTCCGGCCAGCCCGGGCCGACGGGCTGGGTGGGCACCCCGAGATCCGGGTGCGCGTCCAGGTGCACCACGGTGACCCCCTGGCGCGGCAGGCCGCCCTGCCGGGCCACCCGGAGCCAATGGGGGAGCACGTCGTGGTGCGAGTCGCAGACGACGATCTCGACCGGGTTGTCGGCCGGGGCGGGCGTCGACTGGGACGCCCCGGCCGCCGCCGCGAGCAGCAGCGGCGCGCAGATTCGGATCAGCAGGCGCGCAGCTAGTGTCCCTTCTCAGAGGTCATGGGCACATCCGGGCGTCGAAACGCGCCGCTGGCAAGGCGCACGACCGATGGAGTATCCGTCGATACTTCGAGGGAGTGCAACGCCGCCAGCGGCGATGGAGCGGCGCCCTGATGTGCACATGACTTCTGAGACGGGACACTAGGGCCCGTTGACGGGTAGCTCGTTGCTGAGCAGACCGCTGTTGCTCCGGACCTGGACGAGGTTCGTCCCGGCGTTCAGGGTGAGGCCGGAGATCGAGATCTCGTCCGGCGTCAGGCGATCGTCCACCGACGTGCCGCAGGTGGTCGCGGAGCCCGCCGACGAGATCGAGGCACCGGTCTGAAGCACTCCGTTCACCACGACCTTGTCGAGCACGCTCACGTGGTTCGACTCGATCGTGATGCTCGAGCCGCTCGGCAGGATCGGGTCGGCGCTGCCCGACGAGCTCGAGCACTGGGCCCCGATCGGAGCGAGCAGCGGCTGGGGCATGGCCTCGGAGGTCCCCGCCCGGAGGTGCGCGGTCAGGGTGGCGATCAGCGTCGGCATCGGCGGCTGGGCCTCGGCGACCAGCTGGGCGCTCGTGAGCCGGCTGCCCCCGACCTGGTACTGGTCGAGGTTCTGCTTGTAGGAAATCGTGACCGGGATGCCGTTGCGCAGGCCGGTCCCACGCAGGTTCACCACGCCCGCCTCGTCGGCGGCCTCGAGCTCCGCGAGCAGTGCCTCGGTGAAGGCGAGCAGCGCCCCGTCCGTGGTCCGGGAGTTGAGGGTGACCTGGCGGCCCAGGGCGCCGGGGAGGCCGGTGCTCGCCTCCTCGAACATCTGGAAGATGGTGACCGCCGAGCCGCCGTAGACCAGGTTGAACAGTGCATAGGCGACCCCGAAGGTGAACTCCTCCTCGAAGCCCATGGCGTCGCTCCAGGTGCCGAAGGGCTGGGAGATCGAGGGGATCCCATTCACCAGCACGCCGTTGTTCATGCCCACCAGCAGCTCCTGGGTCCCGGTGATGCCGAGGGAGAACTGCAGGAAGCGATCGGTCATGCCGCGCATGGTGGGGGCGTCGAAGCCCTGGAGGGTCTCGGAGTTCGTCCCGGTGCCGAGCGGCAGCTCGTGGCAGCCGGCATCGGAGTCCGCACAGGTCTCGGGCTGGTTGACGGCGTTGCTGATGCCCTGACCCCGGCCGTCCGGGTCGTCCATGAAGAAGTCGCGGAACCCGTTGATCGCAGACGTGGAGACGACGTCGGTGAGGGCGCGCGAGCGAGCGGGCGGATACGAGACGCTCTCGAGAAAGTTCGCCATGTTGGCCCGCTCGGTGTCGTCGAGGAGGCCCGCCTGGCCCGAAGGACCGTTGCTACAGCTCGCCTGGTCGCACATCACCCCCGAGAGGCTTGCCTCCACCAGGTGGAGGAAGCAGGCGGACTGGTTGGTCATGCCGCAGGTCTGGCTGCCCTCCTGGGTGACCGACGGACCGAAATTCCCGCCCGGATCCGAGCCGTTGTTGCCTCCGAAGGGGTCGCCCAGGGTGCCGTCCCAGTGCAGCGGGATCGAGTCACGCAGGCCGCGGATCGGCATGGTGGTGCGGGGCTCGTCGGACGAGCAGGCCACGCAGTTGCCGCCGATGCGCCAGAGCAGCTGGTCGGTGTTTCCGTCGGGGTGGCAGCTCGCGCACGCGAAGGTGCCGGTGGAGGCGGCGTCGGCGTCGTTGAAGGCGATGCGCCCGAGCCGGACGTCGCTCGGCGTGGGGTCGTTGCCCACCGGGATGGGGTTCACGGCCACGGAGCCGTCCAGCGAGAGGGCACCGCCGGTCGCCAGGGTCACCACGCTCACGCTGTTGTCCAGCGTGTTGAGCACGTAGAGCGTGCCTTCGTCCGTGCTGGGGCCGCTCGGCACGAAGGCGAGCCCGCGCGGGATCTCCCCCACGTCGAGGCGGCCGAGGACGTCGGCATCCGTCGAGCCGCTGGCGTCGTAGCTGAAGATGCGGCTCGAGGCCGCGGCGGTGACGACGAGGGTCGAGCCATCGGAGCTGACGGCGATGCCGTAGGGGGTGGCCAGCTGGTCGCCCGCCGCGGGATCGGCCCCGCAGGGGCCGCCGCCGCACTCGGGCTCGGGAAGCGGCTCGAGGTCCATGCGCGTCGGGCTGCCGCAGACTCCGCCGACGCAGCTCACCCGGCTGAGCTGGTTCAAGAAGATGCGGTTGTCCATGTCGACCAGGTTGTCGCCGTCGGCGCCGTTCACGGCGTTGCGGGCGTCGGTCTGGCTCACGAAGACGGTGTCGTTGCCCCCGCTCCCCGTCACGGCCAGGCCGTAGAGAAGCGTGCCCATGTCCGTGACGCCGGCCTCGCCCCCGGTCTGGGCGATGGGCGGGTCGCCGTCGGAGAGGCCCGTCCCGCTGACGTCGAAGACGAAGAGGTCACGATCCGGATAGCCGACGTCGTCGTCGATGATGATGTCCTTGGTCTCGGCAGGCAGATTGGGGTCGACGGCGAACTGGCCGATGTCCGTCGAGTCCAGGGTGCAGTGGGTGTCGTCGCCGAGGTTCTCGCAGGCCGAGACCTGGCTCTTGTTCCCGGACTCGAAGGCCGCCACGTAGAGCAGGTCGCCGCGCACCAGGAGGGCTCGGGGCTCCTGGGCGGTGATGTGGACCCGGCCCACCACCGAGTAGCTGGTGGTGTCCACGATGGCGACGTCGTTGCGGGAGGAGAGCGCCACGTAGGCCTGGGAGCCGTCCCCCTTGAAGGCGATGCCCACGGGCTCGTCGAACAGGGTGGAGCCGGCCAGGTCGAGATCCTGGACGGTCTCGACCACCTGCAGGAAGCTCGCGCTCGCCGGCACCGTGTCGATCACGCTCACGGTGTCGGACACGTGGTTCGAGACCCAGGCCTCGCTGCCGTCGGGCTTGAAGGCGATGCTCACCGGGTCGATGCCCACCACGACGGGGCTCTTGGCGTGCAGCGTGTGGCTGGCGGTGGCGATCACGTCCACCTGGTTGCTGGTGGTGCTGGCCACGAGCACCAGGGTGCCATCGGGCGAGACCGCGATCGGATCGACCTGCGGGCTGGCGAAGGTGAGGCGGCCGGCCGCCTCGTGGGTCACCGCGCGGCGACGGCGTGCCGCGTCTGCGGGATCGACGAACACGAGAGAGAAGACCGCCAGCAGAGCAAGAGCGGATCGAAACCCCATGAGGGCCACCTCCGAAGCAGTGCGGCTCCCGAGTGAGCCGCGTGAGCGAGCATTGCAGGGAAGGGGCTCGAGGCATCCATTCTAGGATGTGGCGGGCGCCAAACAAGAGAAACCTACGCTGGAGATAAGGGAAACCTACCATGGAGATCCATCCCCTCGGGGAGAGGGAGGCTCGCGCCGCCAGCCGTCTGCTGGCCCGTGCCTTCCGGGACAACCTCATGAACCGAGCGGTGCTCGGGAGGGCGGGTCCGAGCCAGCGGCTGCGGGCCAACACGGCCGGACTGCGCTGTCAGCTCGGACAGGCGCTCCGAGTCGGCCGGGTGCTGAGCCTCAGCGAGGCAGGAGAGCTGCGCGGCGCACTGATCTCGGTGCCGCCCGGCGCCTACCCGCTGCCCCTGCCCCCCTGGCTCGAACGGCTGCGCGTGGCCCGCGTGCAGGGACCCCGAGCGGTCTCGCGCTGGTCCTGGGTGGCCGAGCGCCTCGCGGAGCTGCATCCGCTGGAGGCCCACTGGACGCTTTCGATCCTGGGCGTCGATCCGCCCCACACGGGCCGCGGGCTGGGCTCCCGGCTCCTGCTGCGCTTCCTCGAGCAGGTCGACGGGGATGGGCTCCCCGCCTACCTGGAGACCGATGCCGAGGCCAACCTACGCTTCTACACCCGGGCGGGCTTCCGGGTGGTGGGAGAGCTCGAGCTGCTCGGGGTGTCGATCTGGCGGCTCCGACGTCCCGCAGCCGCTTCCGACGCGGCATAATGGCGGGTTCACCGGGCAGGAGGAAGCATGTTCGGGCGCAGGCCGGATGCCACCCTGGTGCGGGACGCGGCGCCCGTGCGGCGCTTCATGCCCTTCATCTCTCCCCGCCGCAACGAGTCCCTGGTCTACTTCGCTCAGGACGTCGACGTGGAAACCGCCCTGCGCTTCGTCGAGGCGCGCAACGCCTCCGGGTCCGAGGCGAACCGTCTGACGCTCTTCCAGGTGGTGCTGCGGGCGCTGGTCGGGCTGTTCGAAGAGCGGCCGCGGCTCAATCGATTCACCGCCGGCGGGCGGCTCTGGCAGCGCGACGGCATCTGGATCACCTACAGCGCCAAGCAGCGCTTCGACGACGACGCGCCCATCCTCACGCTGAAGCGGCGCTTCGAGCCCGGCGAGAGCCTCGAGGAGATGGTGGCGCGCCTGCAGCGGGACCTCGGCGGGGCGCGGAGCGGCCGCAAGACCGCCGCCGATCGGGAGATGTCCCTCCTGCTCGCACTTCCGCCCTTTGTCACCCGGGCTCTCGTGCTCGGGGTCCAGGGCCTCGATGGCCTCGGCCTGCTGCCCCGCAGCATGATCGATCCCGATCCGATGCATGCCTCGATCTTCGTGGCGAATCTGGGATCGGTGGGCCTCGAGGCGGGCTACCACCACCTCTGGGAGTACGGGAACGTCCCGCTGTTCTGCGTGATCGGGCGGGTCCGGGAAGCCGAGGACGGCCAACGCCGAGCCATCTTCAAGTGGAGCTTCGACGAGCGCGTCGAGGACGGCCTCTACTGCGCTCGCGGCCTGGAGCACCTCCAGGAGCTGCTCTCGCATCCCGAGAAGCTCTGAGCGTGGCGCACGATTGGGACGATTCGAGTGACGTCCACGTCGTCGAGGCGGGCGGACGCACCTACGTCCTGGTGGGCACGGCCCACGTCTCCCGGGAATCGCGGGACCTGGTGCGCCGGGTGATCGAGCGCGAGCGCCCGGACTGCGTGTGCGTCGAGCTCGACGAGCGACGCCACGAGGCCCTCTCCCAGGAGCAGCGCTTCGACGAGCTGGACCTGCGCCAGGTGATCCGCGAGCGCCAGCTCGTGACGCTCTTCCTGAACCTCGTCCTCAGCGCCTACCAGAAGCAGCTCGGTCTCTCGCTGGGGGTGATGCCGGGAGCCGAGCTTCTGGAGGCCGCCAACACCGCCCGGGAGTGCGGCATTCCCGTCCACCTCGCGGACCGGGACGTACGGATCACGCTCCGGCGGGCGTGGCGCCTCACGCGCTGGTGGCGGCGCTTCATCCTCTTCTCCTTCCTGCTGGCAGCCGTCTTCGAGCGCCCCGACCTGAAGGAGGAGGATCTCCGCGAGCTGCGGCGGCAGGACGTTCTCTCCCAACTCCTGGGCGAGCTGGGAAGCGCCTTCCCCGGTCTCAAGAGCGTGCTCATCGACGAGCGCGACGCCTACCTGGCCCAGCGGCTGCGCGAGGCGCCGGGGCAGAGGGTGGTGGCGGTGGTGGGGGCCGGCCACATCGAGGGGATCCGTCGCGCTCTGCGCCGCAACGAGGCCATCGATCTGCGGCTGCTCGAAGCGGTGCCTCCCGCGGCAAACGTCGGCCGCTGGATCGGCTGGGGGGTTCCCCTCGTGGTCCTGGGAGGCCTGGCGACGATCGGCGCACGCCATGGGATCGACGCCCTCGGCGAGAACGCCGCCTTCTGGGTGCTGGCCAATGGCATTCCCAGCCTGCTCGGCGCTGCCCTGGCGCTGGCCCACCCGGCCACCATGGGTGCCGCCTTCCTCTCGGCGCCCTTCACGAGCCTTACGCCGGTGATCGGGGTGGGATACGTCACCGCGGCCGTGCAGGCCTACTACCGTCCCCCCCTGGTTCGCGAGCTACAGGGAGTGGCCTCGGACCTGGCTTCGGTGCGGGGATGGTGGCGCAACCGGATGCTCCGCATCTTCCTGGTCCTGGTCTTCACCACCCTGGGCAGCCTGCTCGGCACCTGGGTGGGCGGTGCCGAGATCGTCTCGAACCTCTTCTGACAGTGGTAGGCTCGGCGCGATGGCCGCTGACCCTGCTCCCGAGATCCCGGTACCCGCCTCCGAGGCGCGTCTGCGCCTGTCGACGATCCTCGACTACTCGGCGCCCACCATCGGCGTCGGTTTCATGTTTCTGCTCGTGAACCTCTACCTGATGAAGTTCGCGACGGACGTCCTGCTGATTGCACCCGCGGCCATGGGCGCGATCTTCGGCATCTCCCGCATCTGGGATGCGATCTCCGACCCGGTGGCGGGCTATCTCAGCGATCGCACGCGCACGCGCATGGGCCGCCGGCGTCCCTGGCTCCTGGCCGGTGCCGTGCCCGTCGCCGCTGTCTTCATCCTCCTCTGGAGCCCTCCTTCGGCGCTGGAGGGGGGCCCCCTGGTGGTCTGGATGGCCGCGATGGTGTTTGCGTTCTACACGTCGATGACGATCTTCATCGTTCCCCATACCTCCCTGGGCGCCGAACTCACCGACAGCTATCACGATCGCACGCGCATCTTCGGCGTGCGTCACATCACCTGGACCGTCGGCTCGGCACTCGCGCTGGTTGGGATGTGGCTGCTCATCGGTGCCTCGAATCCGCGGGGCATGGCTCTCAACGTCTCGATCGTGGTGGCTGCGTTCACGGCCGCTCTTCTGCTGTGGGCGGTGGTCCGACTGCGGGAGCGGTCGGACTACCAGGGCCGGGGCGGGAAGAACCCCTACGCCTCCTTCCGGGACGTGCTGCACAATTCCCATGCCCGACTGCTTCTCATCGTCTTCGGCATCGAGAGCCTGGGTGGGGCGACCATCGCGATCCTTACGCCCTACATCGCCCAGTACATCGTGAAGGCGGAGGACCAGACGGTGTACTTCATCGGCTCCTACATGCTGGCGTCGGTGATCTTCGTCCCGGTCTGGTTGCCGCTCTCCCGGCGGTTCGGCAAGAAGCATCTCTGGCTCTTCTCCATGGCGCTCACGGCCCTGGCCTTCGGCGGGATGTTCTTCCTCCGCGAAGGGAGCGTTGCCCTCATCTACACGCTGGCCTTCGTGGCTGGGACCGCGGCCAGCTGTGGAGCCATGGTGGGTCCGTCCATCGAAGCCGACGTGATCGACTACGACGAATACGTGACGGGCGAGCGCAAGGAGGGCGCCTACTTCGCGGCCTGGAACTTCGTCTTCAAGAGCGCCACCGGAGTGACGCTCATGCTGACCGGCTTCGTGCTCGAGTTCTCCGGCTTCGTACCGAACGCCGAGCAGACCGAGCAGGCCCGCTTCTGGATCCGCACGCTGTATTCGCTCTTCCCTCTCGTATGCTACGGGCTGGGAGCGCTGCTCTTCCTGCGCTTCTCCCTGGACGAGGACGAGCATCGACGCATCCGGGCCGAGCTGGATGCTCGCGCCATGGGACGGTCTAGGAGGACTCCCTGAGAGCCATCGTCGTCGATCGTTGGATGGAGCCCGAGGACCTCGCCGTCCGCGAGATCGCGGACCCCCAGATCGGACCGGGCCGGATGCTGGTCGACGTCCACGCTTCCGGCTGCAACTTCTTCGACATCCTGATGGTGCGTGGGCAATACCAGGTGAAGCCGAGCTTTCCCTTCGTCCCGGGAGCCGAGCTGGCTGGGGTGGTGAGAGAGGTGGGCCCGGGGGTCGAGGGCTTCCGGCCGGGCGATCGGGTCTTCGCTTCCGCCGGTCTGGGTGGCTTCGCGGAGGGCGCCTCGGTTCCGGCCCGCTCCGCGTGGCCGCTTCCGGAGGGCATGAGCTTCGAGGAGGGCGCGGCGCTCCCCATCATCTATCCCACCTCCTACGCGGGGCTCGTCCATCGCGCGGCGCTGGCAGAGGGCGAGACGCTGCTCGTGCACGCGGCCGCTGGGGGCGTGGGGATCGCCGCGGTGCAGATTGGCAAGGCCCTCGGAGCCTCGGTCATCGCCACCGCCGGCGGACAGGAGAAGCTCGAGGTGGCTCGCCAAGCTGGAGCCGATGTCCTCATCGACTACCGCGAGGAGGATTTCGTCGCCCGGGTGAAGGAGGCCACCGCAGGGCGCGGGGCCGACGTGATCTACGACTCGGTGGGCGGGGACGTCTTCGACCGCTCGCTCAAGTGCATCGCCTGGAACGGCCGGCTGCTGGTGATCGGCTTTGCGAGCGGACGCATCCCGGAGGTGAAGGCCAACCGGATCCTGCTCAAGAACATCGCCATCGTCGGGCTGCACTGGGGGGCTCACGCCCAACACGAGCCCGAGCGCATCGGGGAGGTCATGGAGCGGCTCTTCGACCTCCACAAGCGTGGGGTGGTTCGGCCCGTCCTCTACGGGACCTATCCGCTCCAGCGGGTGGCCGAGGCCCTCGGCGAGCTCGGCTCGCGCCGGACCTGGGGCAAGGTGATCGTGGCGCCTCGGGAGCCCTGAGGAGCTCCTTCCCCCCGGGGTCGGTCTTGCGCCCGGATGGGCCCCTCTGTAGCCTCCGCCCTCCTCTCGGGAGACCCGATGCCGAAGCTGTCCCAGAAGCTCCGTGACGAGCGCCGAGCCCGGCTGATCAAGAAGTACGCCGAGCGGCGCGCGGAGCTGCGCCGCAAGCTCAAGGACCAGAGCATTGCCCCGGGCGAGAAGCTCGATCTCCAGACCGAGTTCGCAAAGCTGCCCCGCAACTCCTGCCCGACCCGGCTCACCCGCCGCTGCCGGCTCACCGGCCGGGCCCGCGCGGTGTATCGGAAGTTCGGCATCTCGCGCATCGCCATGCGCGAGCTCGGGCTTCGCGGCGAGCTGCCCGGCCTCCGCAAGTCGAGCTGGTAGCAGCAGGCGAGCGCTGCGAGCTCACGAGGATCCGATGAAGCCGGACATCCATCCCGACTACCACAAGGTCCTGTTCGTGGACGCCGCCACTGGCAACGAGTGGGTTTCGCGGTCGACGCTCAGCTCCCGGGAGAGTCGGGAGGTCGACGGCGAGGAGATGCCGGTGATCCGCCTCGAGATCTCCTCTTTCAGCCATCCCTTCTGGACAGGCAAGATGCGCGAGCTCGACTCGGACGGCCGGGTCGAACGGTTCCGCAAGCGCTACGGCCAGCCCGCCAAGAAGGAGTAGGACGATGCCCCGTCACTGCAGCCTCACGGGCAAGAGCGTCCGCTTCGGCCACAACGTCTCCCACTCGAACCGGAAGAGCTCCCGGCGCTTCGCGGCGAACATCCAGAAGGTCTCGTTGCAGAGCGAGGCCCTCGGACGCGCGGTCCGACTCCCCATCTCCACCCGGGCGCTTCGCACGGTCGTGAAGCACGGCGGTCTCGACAGCTTCCTGCTGCGCACGGCCGACGAGAAGCTTCCGCCCGAGGCACTCCGCCTGAAGCGCAAGGTCCGCAAGGCCCTGGGCTAGCCAATTGTGGGTCCGCCTGCGGGCAGAGCCCGCAGGCACCACAGGCTTCGCTCGGCTATGCCTCGCTGCGCGCGCCTGTCGGCGCTTGCGGGTGGGTCCGCCTGCGGGCAGAGCCCGCAGGCACGGCGGGCTCATTGCTTCCAGCCGCGAAGCCACACCCTGAGTCGCAGGCGCACCATGTCGCGCAACGTCCAGAGGATGTCCTTGGGCTTTCCGAAGTGGGCCTTGCCGGCCTCGCGGCGTCGGAACTCGGTGGTCACCTCGCGCACCCGGAAACCGCCCCGCTCCGCGCGGAGGATCAGCTCCGGCGTCACGAAGGCAGGGCTGGTGGAGACCAACTCGACGCCCTCGAGAAAGGAGCGACGGTAGAACTGAGTGAAGTTGAGGTCCCGGGTGCGCGGTGAGAAGAGGATCCGGAGCAGGCGGTTGTTCACCCACGACGTGAGCTGGCGCCACGGGGAGTGGGCGCCCCGGTGCTCCCGGCTCGCCACCACGACGTCGTAGGACCCGAAGTGCGGAACGAACCGTTCGATGTCCTCGGGCGCCAGCGGGAGGTCCATCCCGTTGTGGAGCACCCAGTCGCAGCGCGCCGCAGCGATCCCGCGCGCCAGGGACACACCATAGTTGACGTTGCGCTCGTTGTGGAGGACGCGGACGCGGGGGTCGTCGGCCGCGATCCGGTCCGCGATCTCTCCCATGCGGTCCGTGCTTCCGTCGTCGATCACCACGATCTCGAACTCGTCGAAAACCTTCTCCAGGGCGGCGAGCGTGCGCGTGATGGCGCGCTCCACGCTGGTCTCCTCGTTGAGTCCCGGAAGGATGACGGACAGGCTCACTTGCGGCATCTCTAGAAGTCGGCTCAGTCCCTGCCCATCACTTTGTTGATCGTTTTCTCGAAGCCGTGGTCCCAGCGCATGTGCTGCCAATCCTGGCAGTTGGCGCACATCTTCATGTCGTTCCAGCGGCCGGTCCGGTGGAGCTCGCGGAAGCGTTCGTAGACGGGGCTCTGCCACATGTCCTGGATCGAAGTCTCGAGCACGTTCCCGACCAGCCCCGTGTTGCGCCAGTCCTCGACGCAGAAGCGCACGTCCCCGTCATGGTTGACCGTGACCCGCTTCCAGAACTGGTGGCAGGGCCAGCGCGCCAGGTCGTCGTCGAAGTAGGTTTCGGCGAGGTTCACGATGCCGAGGTCGCTGTTCAACCCGCGTACCACCACCTCGTCCACGTACTGGCCCCAGAAGGCTTCGAACGCCTCGACCTCGTCCATCGCCTCCTTCTGCTTGATGATGCTGGTCATGATCTTCGTCGGAGATCCCAGCTCGTCGCGTAGCTCGACCAGTCGCCGGAGGTTCGCGGTGACCACGTCGAAGTCGCCTCGGATGCGGATCTTCTCGTAGCTCGCCTTGGTGTGGGCATCCAGGCTGACGTCGATCACGTCGATGGGGGCCAGGAGCAGCCTCCGCATCTTCTCATCATCGAGGGTCTGGGCGTTGGTCGTGAGGTCGACGGGGCCGATGCCCGCGAGCTTGGTCTCCTCGACGAAATCGAGGAACTTCGGGTGCAGCAGCGACTCGCCGTCGGCCGCGTAGCGGAAGACCCAGAGCTGGTCCTTGTAGGGCTTGCACTGCTCGACGATGGCCGTGTGCACCTCGGGCTTCATGAAGGTGCCGCGGTAGCCCGGGTCCCGCTTGATCACCGGGTGCGCGCAGTGAATGCACGCCATGTTGCAGAGGTTGGTCACCGCGATCACCAGGATCGGGGGGAACGCTTCGTGCTCGGGCTTCACGTAGCCGTACTCGCCGGGGGCGACGGGCTCCGGCGGCCCCGGCGCGTCGAAGATCGGGTCGGTCTCGACGGCAGGAAGGAGCTTGTTGGACGCCATGGCCAGGTTCTCCGCGCTGCAGGCCCCCCGGGGCAGGGGCTCCGACACCGGCGGGTCGCAGGGATTCTCTCACGTTTCGGGTGGCGGAGCGAGCTGCTGGGGGCGGGCGCTCGGCCGCACGCCGGCCCGGGTCACCAGTTCGGACGCGCTGCCGCCTTCGACCCGACCCGGGCGAGGATGTCCGCCGCGAGGAACCACTCCAGCGTACGCCCAAGGCCGGTCTCGAGGTCCGTGTTCGGTTCGAAGCCGAAGAGTTCGCGGGCCTTCGACGTGTCCGCGAAGTGGCGGTCTACATCGCCCGGGCGCTCCGCCTGGTGTACGGGCCCGAGGTCCTGGCCGATCAGCCCGGCGAGGAGCTCGGCGACGCGCAGGATCGACGCTTCGCGCCCGAACGCCAGGTTGACGACGTCGCCCACCAGCGCATCGCAGCCGCCCGCGGCCACGAGTCCCGTCACGGTGTCCTCGACGAACGTGAAGTCGCGCGTCTGGGTCCCGTCGCCGTAGACGACCGGGGGCTGGCCCGCGAGCAGTGAGAGAATGAAGCGCGGGATCACCTCTGCACGAGCGCCCTGGTAAGGCTCCCGCGGGCCGTAGGTGTTGAAGGGGCGCACCACGGAGACCGGAAGGCCGTAGGTCCGGTGATAGGCGAGGGCGTACAGCTCTCCAGCCAGCTTGCTCGCGCCGTAGACTGTCATGGGCTTGCAGGGGTGGCTCTCGGCCATCGGAACCGTCGCGGCGGTGCCGTAGATCTCGGAGGAGGAAACGTAGACGAAGCGCTCGACACCCGCCTCCTGCGCGGCGCGACACACCTGCAGCGAGCCCCCGGCGTTGACGTCGTGGCTCTGCTGTGGATTCCCGAGAGACGTCCTCAGGCACGAGATCGCGAGATGGAACACGACGTCGACCCCGCGCGTGGCATTGCGGCAGGCGTCGAGGTCGGTGATGTCGGCCCGGAGGATCCGCACGCCCTCCCGGCCCTCGAGCGAGGCGAGGTTCTCGCGCGGGCCGATCGAGAAGTCGTCGAGGGCCACGAGCTCGTTCTCGTGGGCCAGCCGCTCGCAGAGGTGGCTGCCGATGAAGCCGGAAGCGCCGGTGACGAGGATCTTCTTTCCGCACAGCTCCACCTTCGGCTCCCCTCTACTCGAAGCGATCGCCGGG
>JBDLIK010000020.1:0-14926 GCA_039714895.1 Myxococcota bacterium
CTGGTCCGTTATCTGCTCTACTGGCGGTACGAGAACCACTGGCTGCGGCTGCTGCTCCAGGCCGCGCAGGGCAAGGCCACCACGGGTCGGATGGCCGTGTGGCCCCGGTTTGTCGCAGACGTCCGTCACTTCCTGGAGATTCCGGGCATCGAGATGCCCGTGGACACCTCCGCCGGACCCCTGTTTGCCTGGGGATTCCAGATCCGCCGCGCCTTCGAGCACATCTTCCGCCAGATCTACGGCGGCTCGATGCCCGCCGCGAGGCTTCGGGCCTGCGTCTGGCAGTCGGTCTTCACGCACGACACCCGACGGTACCGACGTTCCCTCCATCGGCGCATGGGAGACATCCCCACCCTCGTCATCGGCGAGTCGGGTACGGGCAAAGAGCTCGTGGCACGCGCCATCGCGCTCTCCCGCTACGTGCCCTTCGACGAGGAGGCCGGGGCCTTCACCGAGGAGTACGGCGGTGCCCTTCACGCCGTGAACCTCTCGTCGCTCTCGCCCACGCTGATCGAGTCGGAGCTCTTCGGGCATCGGCGTGGATCGTTCACTGGCGCCGTCCAGGATCGCGAGGGCTGGCTGGAGAGCTGCGGGCCACAGGGCAGCGTATTCCTGGACGAGATCGGCGAGCTCGACCCGGCCATCCAGGTGAAGCTGCTGCGGGTGCTCCAGACCCGCCGCTTCCAGCGCATCGGGGAGACGGACGAGCGGCATTTCCGCGGCAAGATCATCGCCGCCACCCACCGCGACCTCGGCCGGGAGATGCGCGGTGGCAGCTTTCGCACCGATCTCTACTACCGCCTGTGCGCTGACATCATCGAGACCCCGACCCTTCGCGAGCAGCTCGCCGATTCCCCCGAGGAGCTGCGCAACCTGGTCCTCGTGCTCGCCCGACGCATCGCAGGAGAGGGGGAAGCCGAAGCGCTCACCGAGGAAGTGGTGTCCTGGGTCTCCGGGCACCTCGATCCCGACCACCCCTGGACGGGCAACGTACGGGAGCTCGAGCAGTGCGTGCGGAACGTGCTCATCCGCGGCGAGTACCACCCGCCGCGCCGGCCGGAGCCCGAGGCGGACGACGTCGCGGCGCTGCTCCGGCAGGGGCAGCTCTCCGCCGAGGCATTGCTGCGGCGCTACTGCACCGAGGTCTACGCCCGGACCGGAAGCTACGAGGAGGCCGCTCGGCGGCTCGGCCTGGACCGACGGACCGTCAAGGCCAAGGTGGATCCGGAGCTTCTCGCGCGTCTCACCGGACGCTGATGGGAAATTCTCCCGAAGGGCTCTGCTAGAGTCGGGCGCTCGCCCCACCCGGAAGCCACCATGTCCCCGGTCCGCGCCGAAGCCCGCAAGCTGGCTTCCCTGGCCATCCCTGTCGCTGCGACCCAGCTCAGCACCATGCTGCTCGGCGTGGTGGACACGGTGATGGTGGGTCGCGTGAGCGTCGACGCCATTGCCGCGGCCTCTCTCGCGAACGTGTGGATCTTCGGAACGCTCATGTTCGCCAACGGGATCGTCTTCGGCATCGACCCCATGGTCGCCCAGGCCCATGGAGCGGGGGATGGCCACCGGGCCGCCCTGGCCCTGCAGCGAGGGGTGGTGCTGTCGCTGCTGCTGTCCGTGCCCACGCTGGGGCTCTGGACCTTCACCGAGAACTTCCTGCTGTGGACCGGCCAGGAGCCCGGATTGGCTCGGGACGCCCATCGCTACATCATGGCCCAGAGCCCCAGTGTGCCCGCCTTCCTGGTGTACAGCGCCCTGCGCCAGTACCTCCAGGGCCGCGAGATCATGCGATCGGCGCTCTGGGTGATCCTGATCGCCAATGTCTTCAACGTCCTGTTCAACTGGATGCTGATCTTCGGGAACCTGGGCGCACCGGCCCTGGGCCTGGTGGGCGCGGGCATCGCCACGGCTCTCACCCGCTGGGTCGCGCTGCTGGGGCTCGTGTTGTGGGTCCGTGGCTTCGGACTCACCGAGGGCGCCTGGGTGCCGTGGAGCCCGGCCGCGGTGGATTCCGCCGGGCTGCGCGAGGTCCTGGCGATCGGCATACCCGTCGCGTTGCAGGTGTCCTTCGAGACCTGGGCATTCTCCGGGGCCGCCTTGCTGGCGGGCCTGCTGGGGGCCACCCCCCTGGCAGCCCATACCGTGGCGCTCAACATGGCGGCCCTGGCGTTCATGCTGCCGTTGGGCGTCTCTCAGGGAGTCGTCACCCGCGTCGGCAACCTGATCGGGGCCGGACGGCCGAGACAGGCCCAGCGCGCCGCGTGGGTGGGACTCGGCATGGGTGCCACCGTGATGGCCGGGTCGGCGCTGATCTTCGTGCTCCTGCGGGACACCCTCCCCCGTCTCTATACGTCGGACCCGGGGGTGATCGCGCTGTGCGCCTCGATCCTTCCCATCGCCGCCGCCTTTCAGATCTTCGACGGCGTCCAGGTGGTGGCCTGCGGCGTGCTGCGGGGGATGGGGCGGACCCGGCCGGCCGTGGTCTTCAACCTGATCAGCTATTGGCTGCTGGGCCTGCCCCTCGGCGGCTGGCTGGCGCTGCGCACGGACATGGGCCTGGCGGGGATCTGGTGGGGGCTCTGCTTCGGACTGGCGGTGGTGGCCACCCTGCTGGTGCTCTTCATCCGCGCCCGCGGGCCCGCCACGCTGGCCTCGACTGCGAGGCTTCCGGGCTCTCCCGAGGCGGCCGCCCCCTGAATTCAGTCGGTCAGCAGCAGATCGGAGGGCTGCGGAGGCAGGAGTGCGCTCAGGACCGCGCCCGCCACCTCGTCCCTCACCACGCAGTCGGGCCAGAAGCGGCGCAGCTCGGACAGGGGGTGGAGCCCGAACAGCAGCTGCAAGAAGGTGAGGCCCGGCAGCGCGACGTGCCCGCGTTCGTCCGTCGACGGCTGCCAGCTCTCCACCGCCACCAGCCGTCCCGCCTCGAGCACGAGACGCAGACCGCTCCGGTAGAGGCTCACATCCAGCCGACCACTGTGGCCCGCTGCGGGAGAGTTCTCGAGGTGTGCCTCCAGTGCCGGCGCCACCTCGCGCAGGAAGCCCGGCAGGTCGGGCACCCGCACGTACCACGCGGAGCTCGGCATCGGCGTCGCAGCCCGGCTTCCCGCCACCTCGTAGAGGGGATGCTGGGAGCCCAGCAGAAGGTTGGCGCCCTCGAAGCTCCCGCCATCCCGCGCGGCGAACGCCTCACCCTCCCGGCGCAGCTCCGTGAACAGGGCGGGCAGCAGGCTGGACCAGGAGCCTTCGTCGGTGCGCTCGCAGAAGTTCACGGGAAGCAGCGTCCGATTCAGGATCGGATAATGAACCAGGGCGGCCAGAGGCTCACCGCCTTCCGTCTCCAGAACCTTGTACAGCCGGCTGCGCATGCTCATGGCATCGCGGGCGGTGAGCTCGTAGCGCCAGAAGGCCTCGCTCCGCCGGCAGCTGAGCCGGTGTCGGGTTGAGCTCCGAGCCTGGACCTCTGCAAGCAGCGCTGCGTCCCCGACCTGCGCAGGCCGCACCCGCACGTCCGGGGCGGGCACGCCGGCATCGAGCTCGGGGGCATGGACCCGGCGCCCCTGAGCCTGCTCGAGTGCCATCTCGTAGCCGAACTGGCGATAGAACCAGGGAATGCCATCGATCAGCTGCAGGCGCTGCCCGCGCTCCTCCGACCAGCGGTGAATCACCTCGAACTGGCGGGCCACCAGCCCTCGGCGCCGGTACTCGGGGCGGGTGCCCACCAGCTCGGGCTGGCCGGCGGCGAGCTCCACTCCGCCAAAGTGCAGCCGATGCGAGACCAGGCACAGACACGAAGCGATGCGGCCCGCCTTCACGTCCTCGACGAGCACGAAGTCCTGGGCGCGCATGCTCGGATGGCGCCCGTCCATGAGCTCGCGGGTCCAGGCCGCGGCGTACTCCTCGGGCGGATAGTCCGGCGGATCCGCGTGCACCGCGCGGTTGAAGGCCACCACAGCCTCGGTGTCGGCAGCGTTGGCGCGCCGCAGCACGAGGCCGTCGTCGAGCTCAGCGAGCACGTCGGCGGCCCCGAAGGGCGCCGGGCGCGGTAGATCTTCGAAGAGTCGTTCCGGTCGACCCACAAGCTCTCCCTCCCACGCCGCTGCGGCGAGGGATGCAGCCCGGTCGAAGGACCGAGCGGGTGTGGAGTCAGAGATGGCCTGCTCGGGCGCCCTGGCGCCGAGGGGCATGCGGGAAAGGCAAGCTACCCCAGCGAACCCGCACCCTCAAGCGGGTGTAGAATCAACATGGCGCCGGACGCTACGCGGACGAGGCCGCGCTCTTCCGGCTGGCAGCGCAGCTGGAGGCAGCGAAACCCTGGAGCCAGCGCCGACCGCTGCTGTGGGGCTAGCCATCGAGCTCGAGACGATCCACGTGCGCGGCTACCGCTCAGCCCGGGACGTGCACCTGGAGCTCGGGCGTCTGAACGTGCTCGTGGGCCCGAACGGCTGCGGCAAGACCAACCTCTACCGGGCCCTGCGGCTGCTGGCCGATGCAGCCGAAGGCCGGCTCGCGCGCAGCATCGCAGAGGAGGGGGGCATGGCCTCGGTCCTGTTCGCTGGCGCTCGGCGACGGGGGGAACGCGCCCGGCTCAGCGTCAGCGCCGCCGGGGATGGCGTCGGCTTCGAGCTGGTGTGTGGACCGCCGCCGCCCCAGGGCGGATACCCCGACGCCGATGGCCACGTCCGCGGCTCCGCGTTCGCCCTCGATCCGGAGGTCAAGGAGGAGCGCATCTGGGCCGACGACGGGGGCGGCAAGGCCGTCGTGATGGCCGAGCGCAGAGCACGCTCTGCCTGGCTGCGCGACGAGGGGGGACGGCGCCTCGAGTACCCGGTGGCCCTCGACGCCTGGGAGTCGATGCTTGGCCAGGTGCGCGACCCCCACCGCTACCCCGAGCTCGCGCGCTGGCGAGACGTCCTGCGCTCCTGGCGCTTCTATCACCTCTTCCGGACGGATCCCGAGGCGCCCCTTCGGCACCCCCAGATCGGCGTGCGCACGATGGCCCTGGGACACACGGGGGACGACCTCGCGGCTGCCCTCCAGACCGTGTTCGAAATCGGCGACGGCAGAGCGCTCCACCGCGCCGTGGAGGCGGCCTTTCCCGGCGCCCGACTCGAGATCGAGACCACCGAGGACCATCGCTTCCGGGTGCAGCTGCGCACGCCGGGGATGCGCCGCCCCTTTGCGGCCCACGAGCTCTCCGACGGCACGCTGCGCTTCCTGTGCCTGCTCGCCGCTCTCACGAGCCCGCGTCCACCGGGGCTGCTCGCCTTCAACGAGCCGGAGACCAGCCTGCACCCCGAGCTTCTCGCGCCCCTGGCGGCCCTGCTGGTGGCAGCCGCCGAACGCTCCCAGCTCTGGATCACGACCCACTCGCATCAGCTCGCGGAGGCCATCGAACGCCGCTCGGGCGTCGCACCCCTGCGTCTCGAGCTGAAGAGCGGCGAGACCCGACTGGCGCGTAGACCCTAGCCACCGCCGTCAGGGATCGGTGGGGCGGGCCGACTCGGGGATCGGCTCACCCACGACGTAGAGAGAGTCGCGGCGGTGCTCCCGGAAGCCAAGCTTCCGAGCCACCCGGAGGCTGGCCTCGTTGTCGGGAGAGGTGGACCAGCTCACCCGCCGACCTCGGGCCCGGACGTCCCCGGCGACCCGCCCGGCACAGGCCGGCGACAGCCCGCGGCCCCGGAACTCCGCCTCCGTGACGACGCCCACGTCCTCGTAATGGCGACCGATGAAGAAGGGCACGGCCACCGAGGCCAGCCGCCCGCCCACGAACGCCCCCCACGCCCGACGGCTGGCGGCGGTTCCAACAGGCCCTCCGAGGGTCTTCGCGATCCAATTCAGGTCGCTGCCGAGGCCGAAGAGATGCCAGGCATCCCCGGCCTCGAGGCATCGCAGCTCGGCGCCGGCGGGCTTGGCGACCGGGGGCTTCTCGTCGAGCTCCAGGATCACGCGGCCCCAGACCCGGAGCTCGGGCAGAGCGGCACGCAGCGAGGGAACGAATGCAGCTTCCGCCGCCACGAGGCCCGAAACCCGCTCGGCGACCCAGGCGACATCGAGCGCCGTGGGGTCGCCCGAGAGGTCGAAGTTCCCCGCCACCTCGCCGACTACGACCCGGGGATCCGGCCAGCGGTCGACGAAGCAGGCGCCCTGCCCCGTCTCCATCACGTGGGGGGTGACCAGGGGTCCGGGCCGTTCGTGCGGCAGGTGCGCCGCCAGCGCGCCGCGCCGGGTGGGATCCAGGAGTCGCACGGCGCAACGGTAGCGCCGGTGGCTTCAGCCGGAGGTCGTGCTCACCGGAGCGACGGGTGCGATCCAGTACCCGCCGTCCTTCACCCCCAGCAGGAAGCTCATGGCCTCGGTCCGAGGGGGCTCCCCAGGCTCGGCCGGTGTGAAGGTGATGCGCAGTCGACGCACCGGGACGAGATTCGGCCGATAGGTGATCCCGTCGAGCGCGTACTCCAGCTCGAAGCCGGGAGAAAGCACCTCGACCCGGGTCTCCGTGATGGGACGCCCCAGCTCCTGCCCGAGCTGCTTTTCCACCGAGCGACGGGTCCGCTCATCGACCCGGTCCCAGCAGACCAGCCGGGTCAGGGCCTCGAGGTTTCCCGAGTCGTGGCCGCTGTGGTAGCGAGCAGCGAGCTCATCCGGAGTGCCTGGGGCCGCAGGCTGACAGCCCACGACGACCGCGAGAAGGAGCAACGGAACGAACGGACGCATCGATTCCCCCCACCCGTCCGGGTCGGTCTCAACCTAGTAGCAGTCTCCCGCCCCACCGCCCAGGCGTGCGAGGACCCGGGCTCATAGCCTCGATCCTCCCTCCAGCTCGTCGAGCGCCTCCCGCAGGGCGTCCTGGAGCTCCTCGGCCCCCTGCCGGAGCACCTCGCCGATCTCGTTGACGCCCTCGCCCACTGCCTCGCCGATCCCCCGCATGCCGGCCACGAAGATCCCCTTGCGAAGCTCCGCGCGCGAGCTGGCCACGTCCACCCGCCAGCGCTCCTCCTCTCGCACCAGGTAGGTGTGAAAGCTCGCGTCGAGCTCGGCTCCGTCCTGGACGGTGACCAGAGTGGTGGCCACCAGCGCCGACTCCGCGTTGCGCAGCGGCTCGCCGACGAGCACGGTCCCGATGGAGAGCTCGGCGACGGTGGGCTCCACCAGGCCGGCACTGGGTGTGCTGGCGAGGCGCTTGGCGGTCTGGACATCGCCGTCCCGCACCGCCTCCCAGAATAGACGCGCCACGTCTTCGGGCCGCTCGCCGGCTCCGCAGCCGATGGTGGCGAGCGAGAGGCCCAGCACGATTCCGAGCCCGGACCTCCACCCGGAACCCCAGCACGGCAGCCAGTCGATCATGTCGTCCCCCTCCGCATGCGGTCGTCTCCCAGATGTGCGCGCAGGATCTCGTCCGGCAGGGGTCGAGCGCGCAGCCGCCGGGCCGCCCGGATGCGGATGGCATGGAAGCAGGCCGCCGTGAACGAGAACCCCGCCACCACGATGGAGAGCACCGCGCCAATGCCGGGCGGACTCTCGAGGCTGCCCACCTCGGCGAGCGTCGCCCACACCGAAGCGATGGTGAGCAGCACACAGAAGCCGAGCCAGGCGACGGCGTCGCGCAGCGGGGACCCGGGGCCCCTCGAGAGTGCCCGCCGGATCTCTCCCGGTGAGAAATGGTCGAGGAACCAACCGCTGTCCTCGTCCACCCCTCGATCGGCGGGCGGTGGAATCCGGCGGCCCGTGACGGGATCGAGGGCCGCTTCCCCACGTTTATGCTGCGCGATGCCCTCCCAGATGCGGCGGTGCACGGACTCGCTGATCGGGTAGAAGCAGGCCACGACGAAGGCCACCAATCCGGTGGCGGCCGGAAGCAGCCCGAAGATGGCGCGGATGGCAAACTTCACGGTCTCAGACTGCTCCACGTTCGGCTCGTAGCCGAGGGTCGCCAGTACCGCCAGCGGAATCGACATGCTCGGGATCACCGTAAACTTGGTGACCACCGACCACAGCGACCCGTACTGGGCCTCCCGGCGCTTCCCGGTGTGCAGCTCGTCGTAGTCGATCACGTCGGCCTGGATGGCGGGACCCAGGAAGAGCCGCGCGCCAAAGGAGGCCCCCGCCCAGACCAGCACCCAGAAGGCCAGCCAGAGCTGACCGGGGCCGATCAGGAAGAGCGTCGCCGAGCCGCTGACCCCGGTGACGAAGCTCGCCAGCCAGACGGGCTTCTTGCCGAAGCGCCGGGCGGCGAGCACCCAGAACGGCAGAAACAGGAAGCCGGCGCCGAAGTAGGCGGCCAGGTAGACGCCGATCCAGCGGGCTGGCTCCTCGGGTTGCAGGACGTAGGTGGTGTAGAAGGGCATCAGCGTCCCGGGGATCGCCCCGGTCGTGGCACCGATCACGTAGACGGCCAGCAGGATCCGGTAGACGCGGTTGCGCAGCACGCGCCGTACGCCGGGCACCAGCGGGTTGGGCGGGCGGTTCGCGAAGTCCGGGCGTTCCCGGATCCGCCACACCAGGTGCCCATAGAGCACCACCAGGACCACCGCAAAGAGCGCCGCGAAGGTGGTGTAGGCCCTGCGATCTCCGAGCGAGGCGATGAGCAGCGCCGGGAGCCCGGCCGCCACCATCGTGCCGAGGACACTGAACCCCTGCTCCCAGCCGAACAGGGTCGAGCGCTCCTTGTAGTCGGTGGTGAGCTCCGGGCCGAGCCCGTAGTGGGGGATCGCGTAGATGGTGTGGAAGACGTAGTAGAGGATGTAGGTCGTCGCGAGCCAGAGGCCGCCCATCAGCGGCGTGATCCCCTCGGGTGGCGAGAACATGGCCACGAAGGCGACAGCCGCCAGCGGCGCACCCAGCGCGATCCAGGGCCGCCGCCTCCCCCAGCTCGTGCGCGTGCGATCCGACACCCAGCCCATGATCGGATCGGTGAGCGCATCGAAGGCGCGCGCCACCGCCTTGGCCAAGGCGATGAAGCCCAGAGGCACCAGCACCACGTCGGAGTAGAAGATGGAGAGATGGACGGCGATGGGGATCGCCATGGCCGCGCCCGCGAAGTTGGGGGCTCCGTAGGCGATCTTGATGGACAGCGGCAGCCGCGCGTCGGACGCGGGCTCCTGCCCGGGCTCGGCGGCTCCAGCTGTGGCGGGTGCGGACACCGGACGATTCTACGCCACCGGGGGGCGCCCGTCCGAGCCGCTCGATCCCCCGACAGCACAAGACGGCTCGATCGAAGTCTTCCTGTGCTGCATCGATGGGGATCTCCTTCACGTGGTGGACGCTGCCCACCAGGTAATCGGGACGAAACTCACGGATCAGTTCCTCGAGCCATGGCTCGTAGCCCGCGCGCAGACTTCCAGGCGGGTGAGCTCTTCGGCTGCGGCACCGTCTCCAACGTCAGCGAGGGGGGCCTGTTCATCGAGACACCGAGCGTGCCCGATCTCGGAGACAGCGTCGAGCTGACGCTCTCGGCTCCCGACGGTGCAGCCCTCCAGCTCTGCGAGATGGTCTGGTGGACACCCTCGCGTAGGAGGGCAGCGTCGCGACTGCCCTGCTACCCGTAGCGCTGGCTCTTCATGCCCGACCAACGCCACGGCACGCTGCTCGCGCTCCGACAGCGAGGCCTCGTCCTGTTCGTGGCGAGCCGATTCTTCGCGGGCGCCGGAATGACGCTGCTGCGTGCCACCTTCGCGTGGCAGGTCTATGAGATCACCGGCTCCGCGTTCCAGCTGGGGCTGCTGGGGCTCGCGCAGTTCGTCCCCACCCTCACGCTCTCCCTGCTCGGCGGCGCGGTGGCCGACAGCTTCGACCGGCGCCGCGTAGTGCTCTTCGCCCAGGCGGCCGCGCTGCTGGGGTCCGCCATCCTCTTCCGGACCTCGGCGGCGGGTGAGCCCAGCCTCTGGCTGCTCTACGGGGTCGTCGTCGCGACGGCGGCGGCCTCGTCCTTCGAAGGGCCTTCGCGCGCGGCCCTGCTGCCGACCCTGGTGCCCCGGGAGCTCTTCCCGAGCGCCGTCACCCTGCAGTCGACCGTGCAGCAGCTCGGCTGGGTGACGGGGCCGGTGCTGATGGGCTTCGTGATCGACGCGGCGGGGGTGGGGACTGCCTACGCGCTGCACGTGGGCCTGATGGTGATCTCGCTGGCGTTGCTGGCCTTCGTCCGGGCCCCATGGACGGAGGGTCGATCCCGGGATCTCAGTCTTCGCGCCATCGGCGAGGGAATCGCCTTCGTGCGCAGCCGGCAGGCCGTGCTGGGAGCCATGACCCTCGACATGTTCGCCGTGATCTTTGCGGGCGCGACGGCCCTGCTGCCCATCTATGCGGAAGAGATCCTCCGGGTGGGCCCGCGGGGCTACGGACTGCTCTCCTCCTCGCTCGAGCTTGGCGCCTTCTTGATGGCTGCGGTGCTGCTGGTGCGACGACCGATCCAGCAGCCGGGACGGGCGCTGCTGCTGGCGGTCGGTGCCTTCGGACTCGCAACGATCGTGTTCGGCCTCTCCCGCTCGTTTCCGCTCTCGGTCGGTGCCTTCGTGGTTGCGGGGATGGCCGACCAGGTGAGCATGGTGACGCGCGCGACCCTGATTCAGCTCTCCACCCCGGACGCCCTGCGAGGCCGGGTGAGCTCGGTCAACCTGGTGTTCATCGGCGCGTCGAACCAGCTGGGAGCGGTGGAATCGGGTCTGGTGGCCGGGCTCTTCGGGGCCACCTTCTCGGTGGTGAGCGGCGGCGTGGCGTGCCTGGCGGTGCTGGCGTGGATCGCCATGCGGATGCCGGCGCTGCGGGGCTACCGGGTCGACAGCCACGGGCTCTGACGACGCTTCACTGGACCTCGAACCCCGGGAACCGAGCTCGCTTCGGATCCAGGCAGTCCTGGTAGAAGCAGAGCGTGCCCAGGGCCCCCTCGTAGAGGGACCAGGGTCGGTCGGGGGTGCGCTGCTGCCGAATGACGCGCTCGCTCCAGGTGTGTCGGGCGAAGTGGAGCGCGCGATCGAGATCCCTGCGACATCCCGTGGCGCGGTAGAGAGCGAGGAATGCGTAGCCATTGCCCGCGATCCCGTGGCAGATCCCGTTCCCCTTGCGCAGCAGTCCGTACCGCCAGACGTGCTCGGCCGCTCGCTGGGCAACCCCGAGGTAGGCCTCGTCTCCGAAGACCTCGAATGCCCGCGAGAACACGAACACCGCTGCCGGCGAGCCGCTGCACCAGTGCACCCGGTCGGTGTACTCGGGGGTCTTCGTACGCGCGTGCAGAGTCTCGGTGTAGGGAGACGGCAGAAGCTCGCGAACGCCTCGCTCCCGGTCGACGCTGTCGGCCACGCAGTCGAGAGTCGCGCGCACGTCGTCCCAGCCCCCGCACGCCCGCAGCAGATCCGGGAAGTGCATCATCAGGTACAGATTGCCCGGCGTGCCATGCACCAGCCCGAGGTCGTAGCGGTGAAGAAGGCCATAGGTCCGCGCACCGGCCAACACGATCGCATGTCCCGCGAGGAACGCCAGCGCGCGCGAGACGCGCGAGCGTCCCGGGATGTAGGCACGCGCGAAGCAGGTCATCACGAAGCCGTTCAAGTTCAGGTAGACGAGCGGCGGGCGACCGTGGGGGCCCCGCACGAGGTGGGGGGCGTGGGCGCGTGCGTGGCGACGCCCGGTCTCGAGCATCGCCTCGAGCGCCCCGGCGATGCAGGTGTCCGAGAGGACGTCCGCCCCCAGGCTCGAGCGGAGGAAGGCCGCACCGAACAGGAAGCCTCCGCGCCCCCAGAGCAGGTCCTCGCTCGGGAAGTCGGGGGCGGCGGCCCGTTGGGCCAGGCGCCGGTAGTCCTCGAGCTGACGCGCGCACTCAGCCGCGTCGCCGCGCCGATGGTGGATCACTGCAGCGATGGCCGGGAGGCCCCCGGTGCCGTGGAACGAGAGCCACTCCTCCGGCCGCGGGAAGGACGAGGCGTCGAGGGCAGCGGATGCGGCCCGCAGGTACTCGGCTGCCAGATCCAGATGGCCCGGCTCCCGGGTGCGTTCGAACAGATGGAGAAACCCGAAGGCCTGGCCGAGGAGCCCGACGTAGAGGGTCGGACCCCCGGCGAAGCGCGCACGCCGGGCCGCTCGGGGAGGTGCGGCCTCGACCAGTCGCGAAAGCCCCTCCGCCAGCGCTCCGGCGCAGCGCTGGCGGATCGCCTCGGCGTCCTCGGCCGCGAGCTCCTCGTCCACCGGCAGCACGTCGTTGCCGACGTAGCGCGGGTCGAGCTCGCTCACGTTCCGAGCCTAGCGCCCTCGGCAGCTGGAGGGTCGGCCGACGAGGGCTGCTGCCGACCTTCGTTTCCCCAGGGGAATACGATAACTGGTCTAATTTTTTGATCTATTGGTCTGATTTCGGGCAAATTTGTTGAGAATCTCGGACTCTGGGCCGACAATCTGGGCTCGATGCGCTCCGACGCCCTCGACGCACTCCTGCAACACCTCGAGCGTTCCACCCGGCTCTCGCCGGGCGAGGCGACCCGGGTGGTGGCCGAGGTGGTCGCATTCTTCTCGGAATCCACCGAGGAGTTCGTGGCTCGCCGGCACGCCGAGCTGCGCCGGGAGCGGCTGACGAACCCGGCCATCTTCCTGCGCATCGCCGAGGAGCTAGCGGCCCGCCGGGTCGCCGCCCCGCAACTCACCCAGCGACAGCTGCGACGCATCGTCTACGGCTGAAACGAGCTTCGGAGGAGATTCTCATGTGCGGAATCGTGGGCTACGTGGGCAAGCAGAACGCCGTGCCGATCCTGATGGAGGGGCTCCACCGGCTGGAGTACCGGGGGTACGACTCGGCCGGCCTGGCGGTGGCCGGGCGCAGCGGTCTGCGTGTCTGCCGTCGGGAGGGGCGCGTCCGCGAGCTCGAGGCCGCCCTGCCCTCCCGGCTGCGCGGCAGCCCGGGCATCGGTCACACCCGCTGGGCCACCCACGGCGAACCCAGCGACGCCAACGCCCACCCCCACACGGATCCGGACGGCCGCATCGCGGTGGTGCACAACGGCATCATCGAGAACGCAGCCACCCTGCGCGCGCGGCTGGAAGGGGCCGGCCAGGTCTTCCGGTCGGAAACCGATACCGAGGTGCTGGCGCACCTGATCGCAGCGGAAGATCCGGGGCCGCTCGAGGCCCGGGTGCGCGCTGCGCTCGCCCGGGTGGAGGGCACCTTCGGAGTCGCCATCCTCGATGCCGACCAGCCCGAGGCGATCGTGGTCGCGCGCAACGGGAGCCCGGTGATCCTGGGCATCGGCGCCAAGGAGATGTTCGTGGCGTCCGACGTCGCGGCCCTGGTACGACACACGCGCCAGGTCGTGCACCTGGACGATGGAGAGCTGGCCGTGGTGCGCGCCGACGGGTTCCAGACCTTCGCGCTCGGGGGCTCCGAGGCCGAGCCGCTGGCCAAGAACCCCCTCACCGTGAGCTGGGGCCACGAGGCCCTCGAACGCGGAGAGCACCCCCACTTCATGCACAAGGAGATCTTCGAACAGCCGGAGGCCTGTGAGCGAACGCTGCGCGGTCGACTGGACCGTCGCTTCCAGACCTCCCACCTCGGCGGGCTCGAGCTCTCGCCCCGGGAACTGCTCGAGATCCGGCGCATCAAGATCCTGGGCTGCGGATCGGCGTACTACGCCGGGCAGATGGGGGCGCACCTGATCGAGACGCTCACGCGGCTGCCGGCAGACGCCGAGCCTGCCTCGGAGTTCCGCTACCGCAACCCTGTGATCGAGAAGGACTGTCTGTACGTCGTGGTGAGCCAGTCTGGAGAGACCTTCGACACCCTCGCGGCGGTGCAGGAGGTGCGTCGCAAGGGGGGCCGCGTGCTCGGCATCGTGAATGCGGTCGGAAGCACCATCGCCCGGGAATGCGATGGGGGCATCTATCTGCACGCCGGGCCGGAGGTGGCGGTCGTCTCGACCAAGACCTTCACGAGCACGACCCTGGCCTTCGCGCTGCTGGCACTCCACCTCGGCCGCATCCGGGACCTGGGCCCCGACGAAGGCCGGCGGCTCATGGATGCGCTGGAGCGCATTCCCGAACAGATCTCGGAGATCCTGGAGGGGGATGACGAGATCCGCGAGGTCGCCGGCTGGCTGGCGAACCACCGGAGCGTCTTCTACGTCGGGCGCACCCGCGGCCATCCGGTGGCCCGGGAGGGCGCGCAGAAGCTCAAGGAGATCTCCTACATCCACGCCGAGGCGTACCCGGCGTCGGAGCTCAAGCACGGACCCCTGGCCCTCGTCACCCCCGAGACACCCACGGTGGTGGTGCTGCCCCGGGACGGCCTGTTCGAGAAGAACCTGTCCTCCATCGAGGAGATCCGTGCGCGGAGGGGGCCCATCGTGGCCGTGACGCACCCGGATGCCGAGGGCCTGGCCTCGCGCGCGGATCATCTCCTCACCGTGCCGCGCAGCGAGCCCGAGCTCGATCCGCTGCTGCTGGGGATCCCGCTGCAGCTGCTCGCCTACCACGCGGCGGTGGCCCTCGAGCGCGACGTCGACCAACCCCGCAACCTGGCGAAGAGCGTGACCGTGGAGTGACGCCGCGGGCGGGAGAGGAGTACACTGCCTCCCTCGAGCGGCGCCCCGGCGAGAGGATCGGTGACGAAGCGAACGTTCCTGCGGTTCCTGAGCAACTACCTCTTCACCAGCCTCGGCTACCTGCTGGGCGTGATGCAGGTCGTGGTGGGCCATTGGGTCACGGTGGTCGTGGCCGGCCGTCCCGGACCGGGCCTCTTCTTCGGGCTGCTGCTGGCGGCGCTGCTGGTGGCTGCCAACGCCGCCGCCATGCCCATGCTGCGCCGCGCGCGCCGGGGCGAGGGCTGGCCCCGGCGGGTCGCCTCGGCGTACATGGGCGCGGGTCTCGGTACGCTGCTCCTCGGGTTGGTGATCGCGCTCTCCTGGATCGGCTTCCTGCCCCTGGCGGGGCTGCTCACCTTGCTCGGCGTGAGCGG
>JBDLIK010000021.1:0-14880 GCA_039714895.1 Myxococcota bacterium
AGCGCCTCCCAGGGCTCCGCCGCGAGCCCCGCCCCCTCGAAGGCGGTGGCGACCACCGCCAGAGCCAGCAGGTTCGAGAGGTAGTGATTGGCCAGCAGATGCGTCTCCAGGCGGCCCGCGAGATGCGCGGCCTGGCGGGCGATGGAGGTGCGCACCCGGGCCCGGGCCCCGGCGTCCGTCACCAGCCGCCCCTCGCCGAGGAGCAGCTTCGTCCACGACAGCAGCCGCAGGCTGGTGGGGTGCGGGTCCCAGCCGACCCCTCGCCGGTGACGCGCGATCCAGTCGAGCACGAGCTCGGTGCGCGGGCCCGCCGAGAGGGAGGGGTCGCGCAGATAGTCGAACTGGTGGAGGTGGTAGGCCCAGAGTGGACCTTCGCCCCGGAAGTCCCAGTCCACCCGCTCGCCGAAGTCCACCTCCCGGTGCAGCAGACGGAAGACCGCCGGCGGCTCCACGCGCGCGTGGGGAGGAGCCGGCAGGAAGTCCACCTCGGGCCGGGTCGCCACCAGGTTCGGGGGACGCGGCGGCTCGCGGCTCGAGGCACCCGGCGGGAAGAGCCTCTGGCGCAGCTGGCCCGAGATCTGCCTCGCACGCAGGTGGCCCACCGTGCGCAGGAAGCGTCCGACGCTGCGAGGCCTCACCCTTCCCCCCTCCGGGCGCCAGGGTAGGGGTCGGGCATCCCCCGCGCAGGGCCGGTACCCTCCCGCGCGATCCCGGTCCCGTTCGGGCTGCCGTGTCCCAACACTCCCGCCGCCTCGGCGCCGAGGGCGAGGCCCGCGCCGCCGCCCTGCTGGTCCGCCGGGGCTACCGCATTCTCGACCGCAACGTCCGCGCCGGAGGGGTCGAGCTCGACCTGGTGGCCGCTCGGGGTGGGCTGGTGGTGTTCGTGGAGGTGAAGGCGCGCCGTTCCGACGCCTTCGGCGCTCCCGAAGAGGCGGTCCATCCGCGCAAGCAGGCACGCCTGGTCCGCGGCGCCCGGGCCTGGCTGCGCGGCCAGCCGGGGCGTTTTGGCCGAGCGCGCTTCGACGTCGTCGCCTGCCGCCGCCATCCCGACGGCTCCTGGCAGCTTCGCCACCTGGAGGGCGCATTTCAGGCTGGTTGACCGACTCAGGACTGAGCGGGCTCGGGCTGCTCTTCGGCTGCCTCGGCATCGGGCGGGGTCGCGGGATCGACCTCCACCGCCGCGTCGGCCTCTGCGCGCCGCTCGGCCTCCTCCGGGGCGATGAGCGCCGAGAGGTCTCGCAGCTTGGAGCGCAGCCGCGCCTTCTTGCCGCGCAGCTCGCGCAGGTAGTAGAGGCGGGAGCGGCGCACGTGGCCGCGACCCTTGATCTCCACCTTGCGGACCGCCGGCGACTCCACCGGGAAGATGCGCTCGACGCCCACTCCGTAGGAGATCTTTCGCACGGTGAACGATGCATTCGAGCCGCCGCGCCGGCGCCGGATGACGACCCCCTCGAAGATCTGGATGCGCTCCTTGTCGCCCTCGCGCACGTTCACGTGCACGCGCACCGTGTCTCCCGGCCGGAAGGGAGGCAGGTCGCGCCGCAGCTTCTTCCGCTCGACGATGTCCAGGGCCTTCATCGCTCGTCCTCCGACGGGGTCCCGCGCAGCAGGTCCGGCCGCCTCCGCTTCGTAGTCTCCTGGGCCTGCTCCGCCCGCCAGCTATGGATGGCGGCGTGATCTCCGGAGCGCAGCACCTCTGGCACTCGAACCCCCCGGAACACCGCCGGGCGCGTGAACTGGGGACCCTCCAGCCGCCCCTCCTGAAACGATTCGCTTGCGGTGGACTCGGGATTGCCGAGCACCCCAGGCAGCAGCCGCGTCACCGCTTCGACCACCGCCATGGCGGGGACCTCGCCCCCCGAGAGCACGTAGTCCCCGATCGAGATCTCCTCGTCCACCGCCAGGTCGATCACCCGCTGGTCCACTCCCTCGTAGCGACCACAGACCAGCAGCAGCCGCGGCTGGGCGGCAAGGATCTCCACGCGGGTCTGATCGAGCCTGGAGCCCTGGGGTGATAGCAGGAGCACGCGGGCCGTGCGATCCCCACCCCGAGGGCCTGCCAGGGATTCGATGGCCTCCACGAGCGGCTCGGGGCGCATCACCATGCCCGGCCCTCCCCCGTAGGGGGCATCGTCCACACTGCGGTGACGATCCCGCGCCCAGTCCCGCAGGTCGTGGACCTGCACCTCGAGCGCCCCCTGGCGACGGGCGATCCCCACGAAGGAGACCTCGAGGAAGCTCCGGAACAGCTCCGGGAAGATGCTGAGGACGTCGATCCGCACCCTTCAGCCCCCGGAACCGTCGGGGTCGAACCCCGGCTGGACCTGGATGACCACCCGGCGCGCCTCCGGATCCACCGCGCGCAGCCACTCCTGCGCGGCGGGGATCAGCAGGTCGGCCCCGCCCGGCCGCTCGACGACCAGGACGTCGTGGGCGCCCGTATCCCAGAGCTCCCGGACGCGACCCAGGCGCTCTCCGCCCTCGTCCACCACCTCACAGCCGATGAGCTCGAACCAGTAGTGCTCGCCCTCGGCCAGAGGCACCAGATGAGCGGGATCCGCGAGGACCAGCAGGCCTCGGAGCGCCTCCGCCTGATCCCGCGTGCGAACCCCCACGAGGGAGACCCGCACCTCCCCCGAGCGACCCGGCGTCGCCCGCGCCACCTCGTGGCGGGCGACCGCCGGCGCGTCGGCCCCCGGCGCCAGAACGACCTCGGGGACCCGGTCCAGATTCGCGACACCGTCGCCGAAAAACGAGACCCGCAGCTGGCCCCGCAGTCCGTGCGCTCCGGCCACGCGCCCCAGCACCACGCGCCCCTCTCTCGTACGGCTGCCTGCCATCCAGGTCAGGATGCCATGGGTGCCGTCGGGGCACACCTCTCCCCGCCGAGGACCACGGGACGAGCGGAGCGGCGCACGAGGCAGCTGCCGTTGGGGCACGGCCGATGGCAGCGGGCCTGGCCCGCTGCCCAGTCAGTCGACGATTTCGAGGCGCACGCCAGGGCTGTGACGCGAGGCGCCCAGCACCGCGCGCATGGCCTTGGCAACACGGCCCTGGCGGCCGATCACGCGGCCCCGGTCGCCGTCCGCCGTCTCGAGCTCCACCGTCGAGCCGCCGTCGACCTCGCTCGCCTTCGCGGCCTCGGGCTCCGACACCAACGCCTTGGCGATCCACTCCACCAGGCCGACGGCACTGCGGTCGATCTCGCTCACTGCGCCGCCACCGTATCGGCAGCACCGGACGGGCGATCGCGCCGCATCAGAGCGCGTACCGAATCCGAGAGCTGGGCCCCCTTGGCAAGCCAGGCGTCGATCTTCTCACGCTCGAGGCGTGCCGCGGGCGGATTGGCCGCGGGGTCGTAGGTTCCGAGGAACTCGAGGGCTCGGCCGTCGCGCTTGCGCCGCCGGTCGATGGCGATGATGCGGTAGTACGGGCGCTTCTTCGCGCCAGCGCGCAGCAGGCGGATACGGACCAAGATTTCCTCCCGGAGAGGCACGAGACCATGGATGGCCCCGGACGAGGCGGGGCCCGAATCTAGGCGACGGCCGGGTGGCCGGCAAGGCCGGTCGGCCGTCAGCGGGGGCCGAGGCGGGTGCGCTCCTTGCGCTCGGAGCAGTCCGCGCAGGCGTAGAGCTCACGATGGGGGGTGCGCAGGCGGTCGTAGTCGCGGTCGAGAGCCACCCGACGCACGCTCGCCACCTCCACGCTGCAGAAATCGCAGCGTAGGGGCGCGGGAACCACGGGAGCCGGCGAAGAAGCGTGGGGGCTCGGCACCATGACCAGAGGGTACGAAACCGCCGCCCGCCCAGCCAGTGATGGGGCTTCAGCCAATGCGGAGCCGCAGCTCGCGGGGGGCGTCGGCGCCGAGGCGCTCGCGCAGGGCGGCCAGGATGACCGGCCGCGCCATCTGCAACTGCTGGCACCAGACGCTGGAGTCCACCGTCACCTCGAGGGTGCTGCCGCGCAGAAGAGAGGGGCGTGCGTGCCGCGCGAACTCGGGTCCGACCGCTTCATCCCAATGCTCGGTGAGGCGCAGCACTGCGACGGCAGAATCGAGCCCGAGATCGGCGAGCACCTTCGGCACCATGGAGCCGACGCTCACCGGGCGTTTGCGCTTCGCGCTCACCCGTCGGTCTCGAGCTCGCGGAACACCATGCCCGTCGGAAGCTTCGGGTAGAAGAAGGTGGACTTCTGGGGCATCAGCTCGCCCGCGGCCGTCACCCGGAAGACGTCGTCAGGACTCTGGGCGTTCAGGTAGAGGGCGACCGCGCCCAGCCCGGCGCGCACGTCTCGCGCCGCCTGGAGAGCACTCTTGGGGAATCCCACCGCGCCCTCGCGCACCGCGTCCTCGTCCAGGCCGAAGACGCCGTCGAGCACCTCGCGGTGGACGACGCGCACGTCGAGCTCGCCCTCTCGCGGACGCGAGAACACGCGGATGCGCCCGCTGCCATCGTCCACCGCAAAGGCATGGCGGTCGGCAAGCGGCACGAGCCGGCGGTCCAGCAGGGAGCCGATGCCATCCGCCTCCGCCAGCTCGACCTGCTGCTCGCTCCAGCGCGGCAGCCGCTCGCGCCAGGCGGCCTCGGTGGGGGCCGGGCCCTTCTTCACCACCCGATGGATCGGAAGCAGCAGGTTGCCGGGTGCGTAGGCATTGGCGAAGCAGCCGAGCAGCCAGCGAAACGGCGCGTCCGGGGAAGCCTCGGGCTCGGCCGCCAGGCGCTCGTCGCGATAGGCGAGGGCCGTCTCGTAGCGGTGATGACCGTCGGCGATCACCACCGGCCGGTCGGCGAGGAGGCGCTGGACGTCCGCCACCGCATCCGGGGACTCGACCGGGGCGAGGGGGTGCTCCACCCCCTCCTCGTCTCGCGCCGTTCGGGCTCCCGGCGCCTGGCAGGCCCGTGCCAGGAGCTCCGCCAGACCGTCCGCGCGATCCTCGTAGAGGAAGAGGACGCTCGACAGGTTCGCGCGCGCGGCGCGCAGCAGCCGCAGACGGTCCGCCTTGGGCTCGGCGAGGGTGCGCTCGTGGGGACGCACGATGCGCCGCTCGTAGTCCTCCAGCCGCAGGGCGCCGAAGAACGCCAGCCGCTCGAGCTCCCGTCCGTCGGGGGCGGGGAAGCGCTGGCGCAGAACGTAGAGCGAGGGACGGGGATCGCGCCGCAGGACGCCCTGGCGACGCCAGTCCGCCAGACGCGCGGCCACCTCGCCGTAGTCGGTGGCCGCCTCCTGCTCCGGGCGTCGGGTGAGGACCAGCCGCACGGCGCAATGGGGGTCGCGCGCCCACAGCCGTTCGCGGTCTTCCGCCGAGATCACGTCGAAGGGGGGCACCAGCACCCGAGAGAGATCGACCCGCCCGGGGTCGTAGCGCAGGGCTCGGAAGGGCCGGACCTCGCTCACGGCAGCGCCTGCCCGGTGAGAGCGGAGAGAAGCGACTGCGATTCGATCGGACCTGCGCGGAGTACCACCGGCTCGGCGCCGGTCAGGTCGACGACGCTGCTCGGTGCCTCGGCGAACGCCTCGGCCCCCTCGACGAGGAGCGGTGCCGAAGCCCCGGTGCAGAGCCGGCGCGCCGAGGCGGCGCTGGAAGCCGGCGGCTCGCCGGTCTTGTTGAGGCTCGTGGCCGTGAGCGGCCCGGCGCCGGCGCGCTCGAGGGCGAGCGTCAGTGCGCGCGCCAGGGGATGGGACGAGCAGCGCAGACCGAGGGCGCCGTCCTCGCGACACACGCCCGGGGCGAGGCCACGAGCTCCCCGCAGCACCAGCGTGAGCGGCCCCGGCCAGAAGGCCGCCGCCAGGCGTCTCGCCCCGGGAGTGAGGCGCACGCCGAGCGCCTGCGCGGCCGGCAGCCCGCTGACCAGCACCGAGACGGGCTGGCGCGCAGCGCGTCCCTTCCAGGCGAGCAGCCGCGCGAGCCCCTCCACGGAACGCGCGTCGGCACCGAGCCCGTAGACCGTCTCGGTGGCAAAGGCCACGAGACCGCCCGCGCACACCCGGGCCACGGCGGTCGGGATGGGATCGTGCGCTCCCTCGCGCGCCACCGCGCTCACGAGAGAGCGCGCGCGGCGATGTCCCGCCGGTAGTGGACACCCTCGAAGCGGATGCGCTCCGCGGCCGCGTAGGTCCGCGCGCGCGCTTCGCGGAGGCTGCCGGCGCGGCCCGTCACCCCGAGCACGCGACCTCCGGCGGTGCGGAAGGCTCCGCCAGGGCCGAGCCGGGTGCCTGCGTGGAAGACCACGACGTTCGGGTCCTCCAGGGCGGCTTCGAGCCCCTCGATGGGGAGGTCCCTGGGGAACGCGCGGGGATACCCCGGGGCGGCAAGCACCACGCAGACCGCCGCGTCGTCGAAGCTGGGCGCCATGCCGGGATCGAGCCGCCCCCGGGCCGCGCCATCGAGAAGCGGCACCAGGTCGCCGCTCATGCGCACCACCAGCGGCTGGGTCTCCGGGTCGCCGAAGCGCACGTTGAACTCGATGACGTCGAGCTCGCCCTTCGGCCCGATCATGAGCCCGACGTAGAGGACCCCGGTGTAGGGAGCTCCCTCGGCCTTCATGCCGCGGATCACCGGGTACACGATCTCCTCGAGGACGCGCTTCTCGCCGGGCTCGCCCAGCGCCGGGGTGGGCGAGTAGGCGCCCATGCCACCGGTATTCTCGCCCCGGTCACCATCGAAGATCCGCTTGGAGTCCTGGGCCGCGGCCAGGGTCACCACGGTGTCGCCGTCCGTCACGGCGTAGTAGGAGGCCTCCTCGCCCCGCAGGCGCTCCTCCACCACCACCTTTGCGCCCGCCTCGCCGAAGCGACGCTCCCCCATGATCTCCGCGAGGGCAGCCTCCGCCTGCTCGGGTCCGTCGCAGACCGCGACCCCCTTGCCCGCCGCCAGCCCGTCGGCCTTGACCACGCAGGGCCCACCGAGCTGGCGCACGTGGGCGCGCGCGGCACCCTCGTCCTCGAAGACCTCGAAGCGCGCCGTGGGGATGCCGTGTCTCAGCATGAACCGCTTGGCAAAGCTCTTGCTCCCCTCGAGACGTGCCGCGGACTGGGAGGGGCCGAAGGTGGCGACGCCCGCTTCCCGCAGGCGATCGGCCAGACCCGCCACCAGCGGATCCTCGGGCCCCACCACCACCAGATCCACGCCCTCCTCTCGCGCCAGGGCGAGGACGCGCGCAACGTCTCCCGCCGGCACGTCGGAGAAGCAGGTTGCGTCCCGGGCGATTCCGTCGCTGCCCGGCGCAGCGAGCACCGCTTCCACCAGCGGGCTCTTCGCGATCTTCCAGGCGAGCGCGTGCTCGCGGCCTCCGGATCCGAGTACCAGGACGCGCATGGGAATGGCGCAGGTGTACCGGCCGCTCCCGAGGGTGTCAATCAGCGTCGAGGGACGTGAGCGTCGGAAGCGCCAGCGGAGCCGGAGCGGAAGAATCGAACGGCATCCCGAGAACCCGCAGCCGCCGACCCTCGGACGAGCTCTCGCGACGGTAGAGCCAGGAGAGAGCGTCGAGGCGATACCCGGGTGCGCGTCGCGCGCGCGCCAGCCCCCAGAGCCAGTCCGAACGGGACTCACCGTCCTGCCAGCGACGCTCGTAGAAGGTGAACAGTCCCAGACTGTGGCGCAGCCAGCCGTCTCCGGCGAAGGGCAGGATCCAGGGCGCCTGGAAGGAGCCGCGCGCCGGAGCATCCGAGGGCCGCGTCTCCACCCGGCGGTAGAAGGGCCAGACCTGGCTCCGCAACCGCAGCCGGCCGGTGTCCGGCTCGAGCGAGCGTTCGACCCGCGAGACGAACAGCAGGCGGAATGCGTCGACCTCGAGATCGTCGCGCCGGACGGTCGTGCGACGGATGGCGCCGAGCAGGCTTCCGCTCTGGCGGAAGCCGGGGCCCTCGGTGCGGCGGTAGAAGGGCTCCAGGCGAAGCTCCCGTGAGCCCGGGTAGTCGTCGCGTGCGGGGCGCTGTGCGTAGCGCAGGAAGGGCCAGAGCAGGTCGGTCTGGGTGGCCCCGGTGAGGTCGTTCTCGGCGCGCATGTAGAGCGGCCCGAGGACGAAATGGGACCTCGCCTGGGGACGTTCGGTGCGGCCGTAGAAGGGCAGCACGAACAGCGCGTGCTGCTCGAGGGTCGGATCGCCGGGGCGCTCGGTTCGCCAGTGCACGAAGGGCCACAGGGCGAAGCGTCGGTCGAAGTGGCCCTCCCGCACGTCGTGACCGTAGAAGGGCCAGATGCGCACGGTGCGTCGGCCGCCACCCGAGCCGAAGCTGAACAGCGGCCAGAGCACATGCGTCTTGGTGTAGCCCGAGGCATCCCGGCTGCGAGCGAACAGCGGAAAGAGCCAGAAGTCGAGACGCTCGAGCCCGAAGCGTTGCTTGGCCACGCCTCCCAGCGGGAAGACGCCGAAGTAGCCCTCCCCGGCATCGGTGCGGCCGCCGAACGCCAGCCCGAAGGTCCAGCCGCGCTTCTCGCCTTCCTCCTCGGGTCGCTGCACCCCGTCCAGCAGAGGCGTGAGGCGCAGACTCGTCCCATCCCCGCCGCGCTCCCATTCGCCAAGGGGGTAGAGGAACTCGAGGCGTTCTTCCTCGCGCTCGGCATCCTGGATGCCGGCCAGCAGCGGACGCAGGGTCCAGCCGGTCTCCCGGGGTTCGCGCCATCGCTCGAAGAGGGGACCTCCCGCCCGCAGCACCTCGCTCCCGGCCACCGGGCGCCCATCGCGCACGACCAGGGGCCAGAGGTCGAGGGGACGCCTCAGCTCGGGGACCGCCACCGGGTCCGGCTCGGCACGCAGCCCTCCCGCCAGCAGCAGCGGAAGCGCGGCGAGGGCCGCGGCGGCGAGGCGCTGCATCAGAACAGCGTACCCACCACCGACCCCAGCACGGTGACCGGCAGCTGCTCCTGCGCCTCCTCGGCGGCGCGCCGCACCTCGCGCAGCGCGCCGCGCAGCTCCGACAGGGAGGCGTGGGCCTCGGTGTAGAGCGTGTCGTCGTGAACCAGGCGCCCCAGGGTGCCCTCGCCCTGCTCCACGCTCTGGCTCACCCGCGCCAGACTGTCCACGGCAACCTGCATCTGCTGCGACGTGTCCCGAAAGGTGAGCAGGAGCTCTTCGACGGTCTGGCCGTTGTCCTCGCTCAAGCGGGCGAGGTCCGTCGAGAAGGAATCAAGGTTGATCATCACCCGGGCGAAGCGCTCGTCGTTCTGCTCCAGGATGTCGCGCATGGCCGCCGCCACCCGGCGCACGTCCTCGATGATGCCCGTCAGGTTCTCCTCCCCGGCGGGCCCGCCCAGCACCAGTCGCAGCGAGCGGGAGACCTCCTGCAGGTCCTCGGAAATCAGCGCCACGCTGTCGAGGAGCTCGTCGAGGTCCGGGGGGTCGTGGGTGTGGGTGAGGGTGTCCCCCTCCTCGGCCAGGCGGTTCGCCGAGCCCGGCGTGATCTCGACGATCCGTTCTCCGAGCAGCCCCCGGGAGCGGATGGCGACGGTCGAATCCAGCGGAATTCGCGTCCCGTCGTCATCGATGCGGAGCGTGAGTCGCGCGCGACCCGATTCGAGCTCGACTCCCTCCACCTCGCCCACCCGCACGCCGGCGATCAGCACGTCGGTCCGGCGCTGCACGCCCGAGGCATCGTCGAAACGGGCGGTCATGTGCCTTCCCGAAGAGCGCACGAAGCCGCAGCCCCCCACCCGCAGCGTCGAGTAGAAGAACAGCGCCAACGCCGCGATCAGCGTCAGCCCAACCGCCAGCTCCGGGCGTCTGCGCATCAGCGGGCGCTCCTCATGGCGTGATGGGCCCATGGGCGCTGCCCGCCAGGAACTGTTGCACCACCGAGTGCTCGCTCATCCGCAGTTCGTCGGGAGTCCCGCTGGCGATGATCTTGCCCTGGTAGAGCATGGAGATGCGGTCGGCGATCTTGAAGGCGGCGTGGATGTCGTGGGTGATGCACAGCACCGTGACCCCGAGGCGCTCGCGCATCTGCAGGATCAGCTCGTTGATGGTCTCCGCCATGATGGGATCGAGGCCCGTGGTGGGCTCGTCCACCAGCAGCAGGCTCGGTTGGTGGGCCAGGGCCCGGGCCAGGGCGACCCGCTTGCGCATGCCCCCGGAGAGCTGCGAGGGATACAGGTGGTCCACGTTCTTGAGCCCGACGAGCAGCAGGTTCTCGCGCACCACCTGGCGGATCTCCTCCTCCGGGCGACGCTTCACGTGGCGCAGGGCGAAGCTCACGTTCTCGTAGACGGTCATGGAGTCGAAGAGCGCTCCGAACTGGAAGAGCATGCCGATGTCCATCATCAGCTCGGTGTGCTCGCTCGGCGAGAGTGTCGCCACCTCGCGCCCCATGAGCTGGACGGAGCCCTGCTGATAGGGCTCGAGGCCGAGCAGCACGCGCAGCAGGGTCGACTTCCCGCTGCCGCTTCCCCCGATCACCACCGACAGCTGGCCGCGGGGCGCAGAGAAGTCCAGGCCGCGGAAGACCTGGTTCCCGTCGTCGTACCACTTGCTGACCCCTTCGAGGCGGGCGAAGTCGCGGAGCTCGGGATGGCGGCGTCCGGTGGGCGGCGGTTCCATGGGACTCCTTAGAAGAACCAGGCGGTGATCAGGTAGTCGAAGACCAGGACCAGGACGAGGGAGACCACCACCGAGCGGGTCACCGCCCGACCGACCTCCCGAGCGCCCCCTCGCACTCCATAGCCCTGGTAGCAGCTCACCAGCGCGATGGTCATGCCGAAGACCGCGGCCTTGATGAGCCCGATGTGGAGATCCGCCGTGCTCAGGAACTGCAGCGAGCGTGCCTCGTAGACGCTCGGGTTCGTCCCGAGGGCAACGACGGTCACCAGAGCGCCACCCAGGATGCCGAGGAGCGTCGCGAAGAGCACCAGACAGGGGAGCATCAGCGTGGCCGCCAGGATGCGCGGCGCCACCAGGAAGCGCACTGGGGAGACAGCGAGCGTCATCAGGGCATCGATCTGCTGGGTGATGCGCATGGTGCCGAGCTCCGCCGCCATCGCGGAGCCCACCCGCCCGGCCACCATCACGCCGGTCAGCACCGGGCCGAGCTCGCGCACCATCGACAGCGAGACCACGGTACCGATCAGCTCCTCGGCGCCGAAGCGACCGAAGGCGATGGCGGACTGATAGGCGAGCACCATCCCCGTGAAGGTCCCGGTGATCGCCACCACGGGGATGGACTGCACGCCCACCAGCGAGCACTGGCGCAGCAGCTCCCGCAGGGAGAGAAAGGGCGGCCGCGCTGCCGATGCGAGGGCGTCGCCCAGCAGCAGCACGCCGCCACCCACCTCGCGCAGCACGGTGGATCCCGGCAGCGCCGGGCGGGCCCCCGGCAAAGCGCAGCGGGTCTCCTCGGCCACGCTCACACCGCCACCCGGGGCACCCGGGCGCCGACGCGGACCAACAGCTCGTAGGGAATGGTGCCCGCGACGCGCGCGGCCTCCTCGACCGTCGGCGTCCCCGGGGGCCCGGCCCCGAACACAATGGCCTCGTCGCCGATCTCCACCGGTCCCTCTCCCGCATCCACCGTGATGAAGTCCATCGACACCCGCCCGACCAGCGGCCTGCGCCGGCCGCGCAGCCAGACTTCCGCCCCGTGGGCTGCCGACCAGGGCACCCCGTCCTCGTATCCAATCGGCAGAGTGGCCACCCAGCACGAGCGATTCGCGCGCCAGGTCCAGCCATAGCCGACGCCTTCTCCGGGGTGAATACGCCTCACCTGAGCGACGCGGCTGCACAGGCTCATCACGGGTCGCAGGTCGGCGGGTAGATGCGGGGCGGGGCTGACTCCGTAGAGCATCAGGCCGGGGCGCACGGCGTTGACGCCCTCGGGGATCAACTCCTCGAGGGCCTTGCCGGCGAGGAGAGCCGCGGAGTTGGCGACGTGGACCAGTGCTGGGCGGATGCCCTGCTGTGCTGCCTCCCCGAGAAGCTCCCGGAAGCGCTGCAGCTGCTGGCGGCAGGGTCCGAGGTCCTCCTCGTCCGCGCAGGCGAGATGTGTGTATATCCCCTCGATGTCGAGCCCAGGGTCGGAGGCAAGGCTCGTGAGCACGTCCCGGGCCTGCTCGGGGGCAACGCCCATGCGGCGCATCCCGGTATCGACCTCGAGGTGGACCGGCCACGGGTCGCCGCCCTGCGCCGCCTCCGCGAGAAGCGACACGTGGCCGGGCTCGTGGACCACGGGGGTGAGACGGTGCTCCCGGGCGATCCGGGCCTCCTCGCTTCCGTGCACACCACCCAGCACCAGGAGCGGCGCCGCCACACCGGCCACCCGCAGGCCCACCGCCTCCGCGACCGTCGCCACCGCGAGCCGGGCGCAGCCGCTGGCCAGCAGCCGCCGGGACACCTCGACTGCACCATGGCCGTAGGCGTCGGCCTTCACGACGGCGATCACGATCCGCCCCGCCGCCAGGCGCTCGGCCACGGCGTAGTTGGCGGCGAGCGCTCCGAGGTCGATGCTGGCGACGGTCGGCCGCTCCCCCAAAAGAGACCTCCTCCCTGGGCTGCGGCCTGTGGCCGCAGCCACCGGTGTGTGCCGTCACCCCAGCGGTGCCACGCCGGTTCGCCCCTAGCGTATCGAACCCCGGCGCCCGCTCGTTTGACATCGGCTCACGCCGGACCGAACCTGACGGCGATGACCGACGCTGCGCTCGAGGTCCGGGTGAACGGCGACCCGCGCCACATCCCGAGCGGGTGCACGGTGGACGGCCTCATCGACCTGCTCGGCCTCGAGCCCCGTCGGGTGGCCATCGCCATCAACCGCGATGTGGTGCCGCGCTCGGGCTACGCGGCGCGGCGCCTCGAGACGGGGGACCGGGTGGAGATCCTCGAGGCCGTGGGAGGAGGTGCATGAGCGATTCGTACCGGCTGGGTGAGCACACGTTCACCTCCCGCCTCATCGTGGGGACCGGAAAGTACGCATCCCTGAACGAGGCGCGAGAGGCCATCGCGGCCACCGGTGCCGAGATGGTGACGGTCGCTCTGCGCCGGGTGGACCTCACCCGGGGTGAGGGCAAGGGACTGCTCGATGCACTGCCTCCCGAGCGCTTCACGATCCTGCCGAATACCGCCTGGTGCTTCACGGTGGAGGACGCCGTCACCACGGCGCGGCTCGGCCGCGAGCTGATCGGCCACGGTCTCGTGAAGCTCGAGGTGTTCGGGGACGAGCGCACGCTCTTCCCCGACGTGCCCGCGACGATCGAGGCGGCGCGCATCCTGGTGGACGACGGCTTCACGGTACTTCCCTACATCACCGACGACCCGGTGGCCTGTCAGCGGCTCGCGGCCCTCGGCTGCGCGGCGGTGATGCCCCTGGCCGCGCCCATCGGCTCGGGCCTCGGCATCCGCAACCCCGCCAACCTGCGCATCATCCTCGAAACCGTGGAGGTGCCGATGATCGTGGATGCGGGAGTCGGAACGGCCAGCGACGCCGCGCTCACCATGGAGCTCGGGGCCACCGCGGTGCTGATGAACACCGGGATCGCGGGCGCCAAGGAGCCCGTCAAGATGGCGCGGGCCATGCGCCTGGCGGTGGAGGCAGGACGTCTGGCCTACGAGGCCGGTCGCATCCCGCGGCGCCTCTACGCCACGGCCTCGAGCCCGCTCGACGGGCTGGCCTCGTTCTGACCCGGGGGTGCCCGATCCTCTGCCTGGTGACCGACCGACGCGTCTCCCGCCACCCCCTGGCCGAGGCGGTGGAGGCGGCGGTCTCAGCCGGGGTCGGGTGGGTGCAGCTGCGCGAGCGCGATCTCGACGGTGCAGCGCTGCTCGCTCTGGCCGAGGAGGTGAAGCAGGCGGCGGCAGCGGGCGCGCGTGCTCGGGGCGGCGAGGTGAAGCTGCTGGTCAACCGCCGCATCGACGTGGCGTTGGCGCTGCCGGCGGACGGCGTCCATCTGGGCTTCGACGCCATGCCGCCCCACGCCGCCCGCGAGCTGCTGGGCGCCGAGGCGCTGCTGGGACTCGCCACCCACTCCCCCGCCGAGGCCCGCTGCGCGGCCCACTGGGGGCTCGACTACCTGCTGCTGGCCCCGATCTTCGAGCCCTTCTCGAAGCCGGGGGGGCGGCGCCCGCTCGGAACCTCCGCCCTGTCCGAGGCGTCCCAAGGAGTACTGCCGGTGCTCGCCCAGGGAGGCATCGACCCCCCGCGGGCAGCGTCCGCGTGCGGGGCCGGCGCCGCCGGTGTGGCCGTGACCGGCGCGATCCTCCAGGCTGCGGATCCTGCCGAGGCCGCGGCGGGCCTGCGGGCGGCCCTGGATGGCTGAACTCACGCGGGGTGCAGGGGCGGCCGATGGAGCCAGGACCATGCGTACCTTCCTTCTTGCCCTCCTCGGGCTCGTCGTCTCCGCCCCCGCCCTCGCTCAGACCGCCGCGGAGCACGAGGCCCTCCAGCAACGGATCATCGAGATCGCCGAGCAGGTGATTCCCTCGGTCGTGCACATCGAGGCCATCGTGAAGGTGAACGACCGGCGCAACCAGGTGACCGGGTCCGGAGTGATCGCATCCGAGGACGGGCTGATCCTCACCAACCAGCACGTGGTGGAGAAGGCCGAGAAGGCGGAGGTGGTGATCCCGGGCCGCAAGGGCAAGCTCCCGGCGCGCATCCTGGGCACCGACAAGCAGACCGACATCGCCGTGTTGAAGGTCGACCCCGAGTCGCCCCTGCCCGTGGCGCGCTTTGGGAGCGCCGAGCGGCTTCGGGTCGGCCAGTGGGTGCTCGCCATCGGCAACCCCTACGGACTCGAAGGGACGGTCTCGTTCGGAATCGTCTCCGCCAAGGGGCGCAACCTCGAGATTCCCCACGTCCTGAACGACTTCATCCAGACCGACGCGATGATCGACCGGGGCTCCTCGGGCGGACCGCTGGTCGACCTCGACGGTCGGGTGATCGGCATCAACTCACGCGGCC
>JBDLIK010000022.1:0-14720 GCA_039714895.1 Myxococcota bacterium
CCCTCCAGCTCACGACCCTCGCGCTCGAGATCGAGGACTATCTGAAGCGGATGGAGGAGTCGCGGGGAACGGACTCCGTGGCGGCGATCCCCCGGGAGTCGAGCCCGAGGGAGCAGACGTCCGGGACCCGCCGTCCGAGTCGCAGCCGCGCGGCCGAGGGGCTTGCGGGAAGCCGCCCGACGGCGAAGCCCCGCCGCGGAATCCAGATCAGCTGGGACCCGGCACTGCGCCAGATGGGCGAGCTGCGCGTCGGCGACGACGGGGAGATCCTCGTCGTCCTGAACCCCGACGACGCCCGGATCCGGGCGTTGCGGGAACGGCGCGATTGTCCGGGTCTCGTCCACGTCATCACGGCCTACGTCGCCCAGTACGCGGCGCTCGGCGAGGAGAACGCCCGGCGCGTGCTGCGCGCCGGGATCGTCCGCGATGCGGACCCGGGGCTCCGAGAGCACGAGCTCTACGCCTACTACTACGACCGCGTCGACCAGCCCGCCGTCGCACACGGGAGCGAGTAGCCACACCCACGCCTACAGCGCGCAGCGGCTCGACAAGGCGAGGGCGAGAGCTGCCGGCTGCGCATCCCGCCGGAAGTGGCGCTTGACCAGAAGCGAAACTAGAGCGAAACTATCGCTTCCATGCCCCCTGGTCCCCGTTCCGCGCCCGAGGGCGCCGTGGGCTCCTGCGCCCTCGATGCCCTGCTCCGAGACCTGGGCCCCCGCCTGCGCCGGGGCGAACTGCCCCGAGAGCCCCTCCGCTTCTGTCCGACTGGGCTCCCGGAGGTGGATCGGGCCCTGGGAGGAGGCTTCCCGCGCGGCCGGGTGGGAGAGATCGTCGGTCCGGCCTCCTCGGGACGCACCTCCCTGGCCCTGTCGCTGCTGGCCACCGCCAGCCAGGCCGGGGAGTTCGCAGCGGTGGTGGACGGCTGCGACGCCTTCGACCCCCCCTCCGCCGAGGCCGCGGGGGTGGAGCTCTCGCAGCTCCTGTGGGTGCGAGCGCCCGAGCGGCGGGCCTGGCTGCGCAGCACCGAGCAGCTGCTCGAAGCCCGGGGGTTCTCCCTGGTCGTGCTCGACGTCGCGGGCGGAGCCCCGGGCGGCTTCCCGCTCTCGGTCTGGCCCCGGCTCGCCCGGAGCGCAGCCAGCACCCAGACCTCCCTCGTGGTTCTCGGCTCCGAACGCGTGGCTGGCACCTTCTCCGCCCTCAGCCTCGAGCTCGACCCCGGTCGTCCTCTCTTCTCGGGGAGCCCACTGCTCTTCGAGGGCCTGCAGGGACGGCTGCGGCTGGTGCGCAACCGCACCGGCCCCTCCGAAGGCGAAGCCCCCCTCCACCTCGCCGCCCCCCACCGTGCCGCGTGACGTAGAAGAACGATCCTCGCCGGGCCGCAAACGCCGGATTGCATGTCTGCTGGTGCCCGACCTGCTGGTGGCCGCCGAGCTGCGCGCCCACCCCGAGTGGGCCGGGCGTCCCCTGGCCATCTCCTCGGGCAGTGATGCACGCGCCGAGATCGTGGCCCTCTCTCCCGAGGCCGAGCGCGCGGGGGTCCGTCGTCTCGCCTCGGTGGTACAGGCTCGAGCCGTGTGCTCGGAGCTGCGGGTGCGTCCCGCCTCGACGGCCCTCGAGGGCGCCGCCCGTCACACCCTGCGGGACGTGGCCCTCTCGGTCTCACCCTGCATCGAAGAGGCGCCCCGGGACTCGGGCCTTCACGGAGCCGAGGCCGCCGTGTACCTGGACGCGTCGGGAACGAAGCGGCTATTCCACAGCGAGGCGGGGTTCGCGGGTGCGTTGGCCGAACGTGCCGGAAGGCTCGGGCTTCCAGCGGTGGTGGCGGTAGCGGCCTCGCGCGGCGTGGCCCAGCTGGCCGCGCGCTGCACGGTGGCCCGGGGGGCCGGAGAGGTGGAGGTCGTCCCGGTCGGAGGGGACGCAGCCTTTCTGGCTCCGCTGCCCCTCGACGTGCTCTGTTCCGAAGACGAGCTGCTCGGAGCCCTCGCGCGCCTGGGCATCCGCCGCCTGGGCGAGCTGGCGCGCCTGCCCTCGCGCGGGCTGGCCACCCGACTGGGTCCGGGAGCGCTCCGACTCCAGCAGCTGGCCCGGGGCGAGCCCCAGGAGTCTCCGCTCTCCCCGGTCCGGGACCGACGTCTGGAGGAAGGCACCGACCTCGACTTCCCCGTCGAGCAGCTCGAGCCCCTGGCCTTCGTGCTGCGCGGACTCGTCTCCCGTCTGGTTGCACGCCTCGAGCTGCGGGGGCTCGCCTGCCAGGAGCTCGAGCTCTCCTGCGCGCTGGCCGGCGGGGGCCGAACCGAGCGGCGGCTGGGACTGGCCGCCCCCAGCTGCGACGAGCGCGTGCTGCTGCGCCGCCTGCTGCTCTCCCTGGAGTCCCACCCCCCTGCGGCTCCCGTGGACGGAGTGACCCTGGCGCTCAGCGGCCGTCCCCCGCGCCGCGATCAGCTCGACCTCTTCCGCCCCGCCGGCCCCGCCCCCGCCCGGCTCGAGACCCTGGTCGCCGAGCTCGAGGCGCTCTGCGGCGAGGGACAGGTGGGGGCCCCGCGCACCCTCGACGATTGGCGTCCGGGGGTCTTCGGCCTGGATTCCTTCGGCGCCACGGCTCGCGACGCAGCCAAGAGCGTCGTGCGCGAAGGTCCCGCCCTGCGCGCTCTGCGCCCGGCGCTGCCCGCCCAGGTTCGTGCCCCCCGAGGACATCCCGAATGGGTGCGCAGCGCCCTCGCCAACGGTCGCGTCGTGAGTGCAGCGGGACCCTGGCGCACCAGCAGCGGCTGGTGGTCGCCCGAGCGTCGCTTCGCCTGCGACCACTTCGACGTGGAGACGGAAGATGGTCTGGTGACGCGCCTGCGCTTCGACCTGCTCGCCCGTCGCTGGGAGATTGACGGCGTGTACGATTGATCCGGATCACCCGGTCGTCGCGACAGCCTCCCGGATCGCCTGCACGAGCAGCGCGGGCTCCACCGGCTTGCTCAGCCGGGGAAGCGATCGCAGCTCCGACGGGAGCATTCCCAGATCGCCGTAGCCGCTCACGAAGATGATCTCGCGGCCCTGCTCGCGCAGCCGCAGGGCCACGTCCGCGCAGCTCCGGTTGCCGAGCATGATGTCCAGTACAGCCACGTCGAACTCCGCTGCATCGATCAGCTCGAGCGCCGCCTCCGGAGTCCCGGCGAGCCCGACGATTTCGCAGCCGTGGCGTTCGAGCAGGGTCGCAAGACCGCGCGCCACCAGGAAGCTGTCCTCGACGATCGCCACGCGGACCTCGGCGAGAGGAGCCCCTTGGGCGCCGGCCGATCGGAGCGGCTTCCTCGGCATCGATCTCTGCCTACCCGGCCTCGGGAGCGGACAACGGAACGGAGATCTCGCATCGCAGCCCCGAGGGACGGAACTCGATGCGAACGGCGGCCCCCAGCTCGTGCTCGAGCCCTTCTTCGATGAAGAGCGTGCCGAAGCCCCGGCGCGAGGGCTCGGCCAGCACGCGCCCTCCGGATTCTACCCAGCGGATGACCAGGCGGGCCTCCGGAGGAGACCCGACCTGCTGCCAGGAGACCTCCACCCGGCCGCGGCTCTCAGACAAGGCGCCGTGCTTCGTGGCGTTCGTCGCCAGCTCGTGCAGCGCCATCCCGAGCGCCCGAAGGGCCTCGAGGGGCACGACCAGGGCCGGGCCCGCCAGGGATACGCGCCGGTCGGCGCTCTGATCGAACGGGGCGACGGCCATCTCGATGAGACGCCGCAGGTCGATGCCCGCCATCCTCTCTCGGGTGAGCTCCTCGTGGATCCTCGCCATGGCGCCGATCCGCCCGTGGAAGGATCCCCGGAACTCCTCCAGCGATCCCGACGACGTCAGCGAGTGATCCGCCATGGCCTCCACGGTGGCCAGCGTGTTCTTCACCCGATGGTCCAGCTCCCGGATCAGCAGCTGCTGCATCCGATCGGCGCGCTTCCGCTGGGAGATGTCGCGCCAGACCGACCGGCTGCGCAGGATCCGGCCCGCTTCATCGCGAACCGCAGACGCGTTCAGGCTGACCTCCAGCCGGGTTCCATCCCTGCGCCGGAGAGCGAGCTCCGCGTCCCGCACCTCCCCGGTCTCCAGGAAGGTTCGGAAGGCCTTGTCGACGTCCTCCCGGCAGTCCGGGTGATACATCTCGAACAGGGGGCGACCCAGGATCTCCTCTCGGCTGTACCCCATAGCCACACTCACGGTGTGATTGCATTGGAGAATCCTCGCGGTGGCTGCATCCACCGCGACGTACATGTCGGGGGCGTTGTCGTAGAGGTCCTGGTACATCTGTCGCGCTTCGCGCAACGTCTTCTCCACCTTCTTGCGTTCGGCGACTTCCTGCTCGAGGGAGCGGGAGAGGGATTCCAGCTCCTCGAGCCTCTCCGTGGCGGCGCGCTCCGCCTGCTTGACGGCGGTGACGTTCTGGAGCACCGCCACCGCTCCCCAGACCCGGCCCCCGGACTCCAGCGGGTGGACGTTCACCAGCCAGGTGAGCTTCTCGGAAGGGTCCTCCCTGGACACCCCCGGGAGCTCGACGTCTCCGGCCGGCTGGCCCGAGTCGATGACGCGTTGCGCGAGCGCCACCGCGCCAGCACGCGCGCGCTCGTGCACCACCTCCCCCATGGTGCGCCCGATGATGTCGCGGGGATCCCGGCCGACGATCCGTGCGTAGGCTTCGTTGGCCCGCAGGAAGCGAAGCTCCCGATCCACCACGCACAGACCCACCGGAATGTCGCGGTAGAGTGATTCGAGCTCGGCGAGCTGCGCTTCGGCCAGGGGGTGGAGCGCGTCCGAGATGTTCTCTTGCGCGCTCGACTTCCCGGCTTCGGCTCGATCCCGGTACAGACGACGTTCGCGGTGCTCCAAGCTGCTTCCTGCGAGTGAGCTGTCAATAGTACTCTCGAAGAATTCGAGATGCGAGATCGAACGGGCGTGTGGGCCGTGACCCTCCCTACTCCTCCTCCTCTGGGTCCTCGCCCCGCTTGATCTGGAAGCTCAGCCCGGCGCGTTCTAGCGGCGCCTCGGCCGCCCGCACGACCGCGCCGCGTCCGAAACGTCGCACGATCTCGTCGAGGGCCCGGTTCAGCCGCTCGCGCGGAGTGCGCCCGCTGCCAGCGCCGAACAGGGAGAGCTGGCGGGGCGTGGTGCGTTGGAGATTGGTGACTCCGACGCCCAGCAGCCGCACGGGCTCGGGCAGGCCCCAGCGCTCCAGCAGGGTGCGCGCCACCGCCGCCAGGGTCTCGCCGTCATCGGTAGGATCCGGCAGCGTGGCCCTCCGGGTCAGCAGCGGGAAGCCCCGCGGCCCCGGGGCCATCCGGCGCGCCAGCTTGAGCTTGAGGACGACGGTCCGCGCGACCAGCTGGCTGCGGCGCAGGCGTCGCGCCACGGACTCGGAGTGAGTGAGGAGCGCAGACACCAGCCGATCCATGTCCGCGACGTCCTCGGCAAAGGTGTTCTCCTCGCTCAGGGAAACCGCCTCCCGATAGGCCTCGACTTCGCGCACGTCCTCGCCGCGGGCCAGCCGCCCCATCTCCTCGCCCCACGGCCCCAGTCGCTTGCGCAGGAGCACCGGCTCGGCCCGGGCCAGGTCTCCCAGGGTCTCGAAGCCCGCGCGCCGCAGGCGCTCCCCGGCCACCGGACCCACTCCCCAGATGCGGCGCACCGGGAGCGGCTCGAGAAAGCTCCGGACCCCGTCGGCGGGCACCTCGAGCAGTCCGTCCGGCTTGGCGACCTCGCTGGCGATCTTGGCGACCATCTTCACCGGCGCGATTCCCACCGAGATCGGCAGTCCGATCTCCTCGCGCACGGCCTCGCGCAGCGCGCGCCCCACCTGAGCGGGTGGCCCGTGCAGGCGCCGAGTCCCCGTGAGATCGAGGAAGGCCTCGTCGAGGGAGAGCCCCTCCACCGCCGGGGTGAAGCGTCGGAAGATCTCGAAGATGCGCCTCGACTCTCGGCTGTAGCGCGCCATGTCGCCCTGCAGAAACACCCCGTCGGGGCAACGCCGACGGGCCTCGTAGCCCGGCATGGCCGAGTGGACGCCGAAGCGGCGGGCCTCGTAGCTGGCGGTCGACACCACGCCGCGCGGGGAGGTGCCGCCCACGATCACCGGCCGACCGCGAAGCTCCGGGCGGTCGCGCTGCTCGATGGACGCGTAGAAGGCGTCCATGTCCGCATGCAGGATGGTGCGCGGAGACGTCACGCTGCCGGAGGGTATCACCGCCGGCGGTGCGACTCCCCAGTCTTCTCAGTCCAGCGTGAACTCCACCTGCAACAGCGGGGCTCCAGCGGCGTCCCCGTCGAAGGACTCCGCCACGCGCTCGCCGCTTCCCGTGATCAGGATGACCAGGGCATTGCCGCTCTGCCAGCCGCCTCCGTTCACCACCGAGTCGATCACGCTGGCGAGGTCGGGGGTCTGCTGCTCCGCACCGGAAGCGCCCTTGACCGGCCAGGCGGGCACCGGCCAGTCGACGAAGCTGCCGGTGGTCGGGCGCAGGCTGAGGCCCCCGTCGACGTCCACGAACGCAGGGGCGTCGTCGCTGGCCTCTGCCTCGATCCGCAGATCCGTCTGCACCGAGGTCGCCTCGTCCACCTGGAAGCGGATCCAGGCGCTGTCGATGTGGGCCCCCGGTGGAATCTCAAGCGGGTGGAAGCGCATCCCCACCGTCTGGAACGCTCCCTTCTCCAGGGTCATCTCGAGATCGCCGCTGGTGAGCTTCATGCTCAGGTCCCCACGCTCCTCCGCGTCGTCGGCGCTGGCAGCGATCCGCACCTCGGTGCTGTTCTGGCCCGGCCCGGGCGGCGGGGGATTCACGGTCACCGTGAGCGCATCGGTTCCGGTCCTGTCTCCATCGAAGGCCGACAGACGCAGCCAATAGGTCCCGTCCGAAGGGAAGGTCACCCCGGTCGAGAGCGAGCTCGGGTTCCCGATGCTCGCGAAGGGCGGGCCGTTCAACTGGCTCCAAGTCGTGCTCTGGATCGCGCCGGGCGGATCGGGCAGCCCATCGTCGCTCACCGATCCGGAGACGCCGGTCGACTCCCCGAACTCCAGCGTCTGATCGGCGCCGACCTCGACCGTGGGAGCCCGGTTGTGGGGCCCACCGCCCAGGCTGTACTCGACGTGCAGCAGCGGCGCATCCTGGAAGCTGCCCTCGTAGGCCTCGGCCACCCGCTTCCCACTGCCCGTGATGAGGATGACGAGGTCGTTTCCCGCGCTCCAGTCGCCCCGATCGACGACCTGCTGCACCACCGCGGAGATGTCGCCCGTGCGCTCGGCCGGGCCGACCTCGCCCGCGACCTCCCAGGGCGGCGGAGACCAGCCCACGGTGGCGGAGGTGGTGCTGCGCCCGGAGAGGTTCCCGTCCGCCGCCAGGAAGGTGGCTGCGTCCCCGCTGGCCTCGGCCGCGATGGTGAGACTCGTCGGTTCGGAGTGGATCTCGTCCGCCTGGAACTGGATCCAGGCGTTCTCGATGCTGGCGAGCTGCGGGATGTCGACGGACCGGAAGCGGAGACCCACCGTCTGGTTCTGGAGCTTGTCGAGGGTGAGCTCGAGATCCCGGCTGCCCGTCTTTACCCTTCCCGAGGACATCTCCTCGGCGTCGTCCGAGCCGGCGACCACGCGCACCTCCACCGGGACCTCTCCGTTGGCACCGATCACGGTGAAGATGACGACGTCGCTCCCGCTGAGCTGGCCGTCGAAGGCCGTCACCCGCAGGGCGTAGCTCCCGATGGCGGGGAAGCTCACCGTCGTATCCTCGACACTCGGGTTGTCGATCTGCGCCTGGGCGGGGCCGGAATCCTGGGTCCAGGTCGTGCTGGTGATGCTCCCGGGCGGATCCGGGAGCCCGTCGTCGCTGACCGTGGCGTGGAGCGAGATGCTCTGCCCCACCCCGACCGTGGCGTCGCTAGGAGCCACCACCGTGGGCGGGTCATTGCTCGGACCGGGATTGAAGTCCCCGAGAGAGAACTCATAGATCTCGCCATCGTTCTCGGAGGGGTCCTTGCCGTTGTCCACGCCGCGCGCCGCCAGGTACAGGCTCGCCTGGCTGCTGTCGATGCTGGTGGGGCCGTAAGCCAGTCCGGCAGACTTGTCGGGGTTCGCCGCGGAAACGTCGAGGACCCGCACGAGGGTGCCCGACGTGGTCACCTCCCGCACCTCGCTGTTGGGCTTCCCGGCGATGTAGAGGTTCCCGGTTCCCGGGTCGGCGGTGATGCCTTCGGGATCGGAGATGCCGATACCGAGCGTGTCGAAGTTCCGGACGACGTCACCCTGGCCGTTGAACTTCCCATCGGAGCCGGGATTCACCTCGTAGACCTCTCGGTTGACGCCGTCCACGATGTAGAGGAAGCCGTTGGTCGGGTTGTACGCAACGCCCTCCGGATCGCCGGAGCCGAAACGCTTGGTGTCGAGAGAGGTGACGACGTCGTTGCCATCGCCGAAGACACCTCCCGAGCGGGGGTCGACCTCCCAGACTCGGTCGGCTGAGTCGTCGGAGAGGTAGGCGTGGCCGTTCCCGGGGTTGTAGGCGACGCCCGTCGGCTCCTTCGAGAAGGCCGTGGTATCCCAGGTATCGAAGAGCGAGCCGCTGGGAGTCAGCTCGAACATGTTCACGCCCTGGTAGATGCTCATCTCGTTCACCTCGGAGTCCGACATGAGCAGCGAGTTCGATCCGGGAAGGTAGGCGATGCCGGCCGAGTCGGGGCTGGGCGGATTGAAGCGCCAGGCCTCGATGGTTCGGATCAGGGTGGGGTCGCCGCTGGCAGCCGGTGCCACGGCCGTGGCAGCGAAGGTCCCCGTCGAGAGCTCGCTGCTCGGCACCAGCAGTGGCGACTCCGTGACCACGTCCGGGGGAATGGGCGCTGCGTGCAGCGTCCACTCGGTCGTCTGCGGAGGTCGACGCCCGTCGCCCGCGAGATACAGGCTCGTCCGCTCCGGAGGATCCGTACCATCCCGACTGGGCGCGAAGATCATGGCACGGGGATTCCCCTCGCCCTCGGGAAGCCTCCGGACGTCTTCGACCCTGCCGCTGCCGTCGAGTTCGAAGAGCTCCCGCGTCTCTGGACTGTAGACGTGCAAATGACCGGTCTCGGAATCGAAGGCGAGGCCGCGCAGGTCCACCCAGCCGCCGGACAGCGGCAGCTCCGAGACTCGATCCTGACGGAGAGCCGAGACGGCGCGATAGCTGCGCTGCCGGTCTGGGTCGATCACGACGATGCGTCGGTCGCCATCGAGGATGTAGAGGCGCCCGCTGGCCGGATCGACGCTCGTGCCGCGCGGATCCCCGAGGCCCAGCCGGGACAGGTCGAAGCGCTCGGCGTCTTCGGGCCCCGACAGCACGGTGAGCTCGTGCGTGGCGGCATCGAGCAGGAGCACGCGGCGGTCAGCGTCGAGCGCGAGGTTGATGGCATCCGAGAGCCGGGTCGACGACAGCGTCTCCTCGGCAGCGTCCGGCTCGGCAAGCCGCTGCAGCCGGCCCGCGAGAGAGGACTCCTCGAGAGTCAGCAGACTGTTCGCGCCCGGTGGAAAGGCCAATCCCGCCTCGTCGGGGACGCCGAGTACCTCGTGCGTCTCCACCACGTGCAGCATGCGCAAGACGGGCGCTTCGGCCGCGGCGCTCGCGCCCCAGAGGAGGGGGAGCAGAGCGCCCATGAGCAGCATCGCCTCGATTCCCCGCGGACGGAGAACGGAGATGCACGATCCAATCCGGTTCATTCGACGGCTCCAGCAGCAGCACCACCCCATGCAACGCAGCAATCGCAGGCGCGCAACCTACCACGCGGGACGGCAGCGGTTCTACAGCGATGTACTGGAACATGCAGAGTCTCTACCGAACAGAAGCAACTAGGTCACACCCGCATGCAACGCCGACGCAACCCACGAGGAGAGTGCTCGGAGCCGCCCGTCGCGCGGCGTCGGAGCGCGGCGCATTCAGCTCCGGACACCCGCGGCAGTGGACCTGCGCACCACCTCGAGCAGGCCCGCCCCGAATTGCTTCACCTTGGCCGGCCCGATGCCGTGGGCCTCCTCGAGCTCCACCGGAGTGGAGGGGCGGAGTGCCGCGATCTCGCGCAGCGCACGGTCGCTCGCGATCACGTAGGGAGGGACTCCTCGGGCGCGCGCCACCTCGAGGCGGTGGTGCCGAAGCGCCTCGAAGAGTTCGCGAGCGTCCGGTTCCAACGCATCCGTCGGGATCCCGCCGGGTCGCCCGGTTCTCATCCCGGGAGCCGAAGCCCGCCGCGGCCCTGGCGCCGCCGGCAGCAGCAGACGCGCCGGGCGCTCGGCTCGCATCACTGCAGCACCCTCTCTGGTCAGCTGCACCACGGGCCGCTCGCCGCCCGAGAGCTCGACCCAGCCCGCCGTAACGCAGCGGCGGAGCAGACGTTGGAGCCAGTCCTCGGGATGCATCGCCAGGGCGCCGAAGGTTCTCGTGCGGTGGAGGCCGGCCCGCTCGAGGCGCGGGTCTTGCTTGCCGTGCAGGAGCTTCGAGGCGGCGCCGAGACCGAAGCGGCCGTGGATGCGCGCCACGGCCGAGAGCGCCTTTCGGACGATCTCGGCGGTCGCTGCGCTGTCGGCGTCTCCTGCGTCTCCCAGGTTCATGCAGACGTCGCAGCGGCCGCAGCCCGAGAGCGTCTCCTCCTCGTCGCCGAAGTAGCGCAGGATGGCGTCGTGTCGACAGCTTCCGCCCTCCGCGAAGCGCAGCAGCTCGAGGAAGAGGCTCCACTTGTGGCGGAGGAGCTCGGAGTCGGGGTTCTCGGCGTCGCGCTCGAGGAGCGCGCGCCGCTGGGCCAGGTCGCCCGGGGAGAGCAGAAGCAGCCCCACGGCAGGCTCCCCGTCCCGCCCGGCGCGTCCCACCTCCTGGTAGTAGGCCTCCAGCGAGCCCGGCGGCGCCAGGTGCCCGACCGCCCGCACGTCCGCGCGATCGATTCCCATGCCAAAAGCGTTGGTCGCAACGACCAGATCGAGCTCGCGCGCCGCAAAGCGGCGGCTCACGTCGTCCCGGACCTTGCCGTCGAGGCCCGCGTGATACGCGGCCACCTGCCAGCCTGCGCGGGCGAGCCGCACGGTCTCGGCTTCGGTGGCTCGGCGGGTGGGGGCGTAGACGATGGCGGCTCCCTTCGGCCCATCGGTGCCGCCGAGCGTCTCCGCCAGCAGAGCGTCGATGGCGTGCTCTCGTTCACGCAGGCCCCCGACCTCGCGCGCGCGGAGGGCCAGGTTGGGGCGGGCGAAGCCGCGCACCATCTGGGGTGTGGCGGCGCCGAGTCCGAGTCGCGCCACGATCTCGTCACGCACGACCGGCGTGGCCGTGGCGGTGCACGCCAGCACCCGAGCCTCGCGGAGGTCTTCGACGAGGTCGCCCAGCGCCAGGTACTCGGGCCGAAAATCGTGCCCCCACTCGCTGATGCAGTGCGCCTCGTCGATGGCGAGCAGCGGGCAGTCGAGGTCTCGCAGCCACGACCGGAAGGCCGCCGCCATCACCCGCTCGGGTGCCGCGTACACCAGGTCGAAGACGCCCCGAGCCGCCGCGGTCATCCGCGCGCGCAGCTCGGACGGCTCGACGGTCGAGGCCAGGAAGGTCGCACGCACACCCCGCGCCTCGAGGGCCGCGACCTGGTCGTGCATGAGGGAGATCAGCGGCGAGACCACCACCGCCGTGCCCGGGAGCAATGTCGCCGGCAGCTGGTAGACGAGGCTCTTGCCTCCCCCCGTGGGCGCCACCAGCAGGAGCCGCCGCTCGCAGAGCAGCGTCTCGACGGCCTCGCGCTGGCCCGGTCGGAAGCACCCATGGCCGAGCCGGCGCAGGCCGGCATCGAGGTCCAGCGCGGGCTCCGAGAGTCGCGGCCCCCGCGGCGGATCGGCGCGGTGCGAGGTGGACGACATGGGATGCTCCGGAGGACCGACGGGGGCGGGCTCATCCTAGCGCGCGAGCGCGTGCAAGGACGAACCCCGGGGCGGAACGAGCGCCACGCCAGGCGAAGCCCGGGAGCCGGGGGCGGGGAGTCCATCCGCTGTGCCACCCTGTGGGTCATGGCGTCCCTTCGCTCGCGAGCCCGCCGCCAGGCGCTGCGCATCGCCGGGGGCCTGCTGATCGCTGTTCTGGTCCTCGAGGTCGGGCTCCAGCTGGCGTCATTGGCGATGCGCGGGGATGGGCCGTCGGAGCGCGCGGACGCGGCCCGGGTGTCCGCCGGGGAGTACCGGATCCTGTGCCTCGGCGAATCGACGACGGAGGGCTTTGGCGAGACCTCCTATCCCGAGCTGCTCCAGCAGGAACTCGACCGAAGCCACCTCGGACCTTCGTTCCGCGTGATCAATGCCGGCTTCAGCGGTGTCCATAGCATCGCCCTGGCGAACCGGCTGCCGGAACTCATCCGGACGCACGAGCCCCAGATGGTGATCGCCATGGTCGGTATCAACGATCCCTTCTACTTCGAGGAGACCGAGACCCTCGCCCTCCCCGTCGAGGTGCAGGTCGTGCTGCTCCGGTCGCGGGTCTACAAGCTGGTACGGCTCCTGGCCTTGAACCTTCGCCAGCAACTGAGCGGCGGGGCCCGCGCCGAGCGGATCCGGGATGCGGAGCACTGGGCTGACTACTCGCGCCGCCACCAGGACGCCTGGCAGCGCTGGGTGCGGGGGGAGCGGGATGACCACGAGGTCCGGCTGCGGGGCCTCATCGCCATGGCGCGCGATGCGGGGCGGACGACCGATGGCGAGGTGGCCGGAGCCATCGATCTCCCGGACGCGTACCTGCACTCCTACTTCGACAACCACCTGGCGCTCTCGCGAATCTATCTGACCAGCGGAAGGGGCGCCGAAGCAGTCGCCCTCTATGAGGCGGCGCTCGAGTTCCATCCGCACATCGAGTTCTTCCACAGGGCGCTCTCCGAGCTGCATCGGACCCTCGATCAGCCGGAACTCGCCGAGCGCCACCGCGCCGCCGCGCGCGCCATGGCCGGGCGGCAGGTGTTCGGGATCACCCGGGACAGCCTGAACCGGATGGGGTCACTGCTGGAGGAGGAAGGCATCGTGTTCGTCGCCATGCAGTATCCGCTCCGCTCGGTCGACACCCTCCGTTTCATGCTCGGCGGCAGGGCGGAGGCCATCTACGTCGAGAACGAGACCGTCTTCCGAAAGGCGGTGGCGGAGCGCGGCTACAATGCCCTCTTCGTCGATCGGGTGGCGGGGGACTTCGGGCATTGCTCGGAGGAAGGCAACCGCCTGATCGCGCAGAACCTGGTCGCCACCGTCTTCGAACCCATGTTCTCGCAGGAAGGGAAGCCATGAGTGAGCCCGCCACAAGCCCGGTGCCCTTCGACGCGGGACCCGCCGCCGGGATCCGCTGGGATCTCTCGGATCTCTACGCGGGCCCCGACGACCCCCGCCTCGAGCGGGACCTCGATGACACCCTCGCTGCGGCCCGGGAGTTCGCAGAGCGGCACCGGGGGCGCTTGGCGGGCCTCGACGCGCCGACCCTGGCACGCGCGCTCGACGAGCTCGAAGCGATCGAGGAGCCGGTGGGGCGCGCGCAGTCCTACGCGGGGCTGCTGTTCGCCGGTGATACCAGCCACCCGCGCCACGGGGCCCTGCTGCAGCACGTGCAGGAGCGCGCCAGCGCGATCCACAACGAGCTCGTGTTCTTCGGCCTCGAGTGGGCAGCGCTGGACGACGAGCCCGCGCAGGCGCTGCTGGCCGAACCCCGCCTCGCCCGCCGGGCGCACTTTCTGACCAGCCTGCGCCGTTACCGGCCGCACCTTCTCTCCGAGAGCGAAGAACGCCTGCTGGAGGAGACCGCCAATACCGGGCGGCGCGCTTTCTCGCGCCTGTTCGACGAGCTCATGGGGGTCATGCGCTTCCAGGTGGACGGCCCGGGCGGCCCCCAGGAGCTCGGCGAGGAGGAGGTACTCTCCCGACTCTACGACTCCGACCGAGCGGTGCGGCGGGCCGCGGCCGTCGGCTTGACCGAGGGGCTGCGCGAGAACGCGCGCATTCTCACCTTCCTCTTCAACACCCTCGTGCAGGACAAGGCGACCTCGGACCGACTGCGCCGCTACGACGATCCGATGGGCGAGCGAAACCTGGCCAACGAGATCGACCGGGAGACGGTGAACGCACTGATGGCCGTGTGCGAGCGGCGGGTCGGATTGGTGGGGCGCTACTACCGGCTGAAGGCGCGGCTGTTGGGGATCGATCGCCTCTACGACTACGATCGCTACGCTCCCATCGCTCTGGGGGAGGGGAAACGCGCGTTCCCCGAGGCCCGCCGCATCGTCCTCGACGCGTACCGGGACTTCTCGCCGAAGATGGCGGAGGTGGCCGAGCGCTTCTTCGAGCAGCGCTGGATCGACGCCGAGCTGCGGCCCGGAAAGCGGGGCGGCGCCTTCTCCGCCTCCACGGTGCCGAGCGCTCATCCCTACGTGCTGCTCAACTACACCGGCAATCTTCGGGACATCATGACCGTGGCCCACGAGCTCGGCCACGGCGTCCACCAGTACCTCGCCCGTCCGCGCGGGCTCTTCGAGCAGGACACACCGCTCACCACTGCAGAGACCGCGAGTGTCTTCGGTGAGATGCTGGTCTTTCGTCGGCTGCTCTCGGAGGAGAGCGATCCGGCCGTGCGTCTGGGCCTGGTCTGCGGAAAGCTCGAGGACGCCTTCGCGACGGTCTTCCGCCAGGTGGTGATGACGCGCTTCGAGGAGGGGCTGCACGAGGCCCGGCGCAGCGAGGGAGAGCTCG
>JBDLIK010000023.1:0-14593 GCA_039714895.1 Myxococcota bacterium
GCGGGTCCCCTTCTTGCCGCGGATCAGCCGCACTACGTCACGGAGCGGCAGGTCGATGATGTCCACCGCTTCCTTCCCGTCTTCGGCCACGGCAAGAAGGGGACCCGCGTGCACCTCACCGTGCTGCGCGAGAGCGAGAACGTCGAGCGCTTCCAGGTGGCGATCCTGCGCGACAAGATCAACCTCGAGGAGCAGGCGGCCAAGCTCTCCTTCGAGAAGGTCGAGGTGAAGGGGCAGGCGCTGAAGCTGGCCGTGCTGGAGCTGCCGTCCTTCTACGGGGACGGCGACGGCGACCCGAACAAGCGCCAGGGCTCGCGCGACGTGCGGCGACTGCTCGAGGAGGCGAAGCGCGAGAAGGCGCAGGGCGTGCTGCTCGACCTCTCCCGCAACGGCGGCGGGCTCCTCGACGACGCCGTCCGCATCTCGGGCTTCTTCGTGCGCCGCGGCGGCATCGTGGCCGTACAGAGCAGCGAGGACCGGACGCGCGTGCTCGAGGACCCGGACGGGAACGTGATCTGGTCCGGCCCGCTGGTCGTGCTGACCTCGCGCGTGAGCGCCTCGGCCTCCGAGATCCTGGCGGGGGCGATGAAGGACTATGGGCGCGCCGTGCTCGTGGGCGACGCCCACACCTTCGGGAAGGGCACCGTGCAGAGCCTGATCCCGCTGCGGAGCGGCCTCGGCGCCCTCAAGATCACGACGGGCCTGTTCTTCCGGCCCGGCGGCGCCTCGACCCAGCACGCGGGCGTCGCCGCGGACGTGCCGCTGCCGTCGCTTCTCACCGAGGACCTCGTCGGTGAGCGCACGCAGGAGCACTCGCTCCGCGTCGAGAACATCCAGTCGTTCGTGAGCAAGAACGCGAACGGTGGGGACGAGCAGCGCTGGAAGCCCGTGAACGCGCCCCTGCTCACCGAGCTGGCGCGCCGCTCGCAGGTGCGCGTCGCCGAGAACACCTTCTTCCAGGAGATCGAGGAGCAGGTGGCGAAGCGGGAGGCGGACGACGGCATCGTTCGCCTCTCCGAGCTGCTCGCCGAGCAGGAGCAGGAGAAGGCGCAGAACGGCGGCAAGCCGGCGGACGAGGTCGCGGAGCAGGACGGCGGCGAAGACCCGAAGCCCCAGCTCGAGGAGGCGCTGAACGTGCTCGCCGACCTCGTGCTGCTGAACTCCTAGACGCGGGAACCGACATGGCACTTCGCATCCTCTCCGAGCCGCCGCCCGAGCCCGAGGCGCTGGCCGCGCAGATCGCCGATGCCGTGCGGGGGGCGATCCCCGACGCCCGGGTCGAGGTGCAGGCGGGCAGCCCGGGGCACTTCGCCCTGCGCGTCACCTCGACGGCGTTCGAGGGGCTGCCGCGCGTGCGCCAGCAGCAGAAGGTCTACGCCGCCATCCAGCACCTGATGGCCGGAGATGCGGCGCCCGTCCACGCCATCGACCGGCTGATCACGCAGACCCCGTAGGCGGAGCGGCGCGATGCAGAGGCAGTACGTGAGCCTCGCGAACCGCGACGTCCCGCTGGCGCGGCCGGGGGAGTTCCCGCCGCTCGCGATGGGGCCGCTCCGCGTCGACCCGCCGGTGGTGCTCGCGCCGATGGCCGGCGTCACCAACGCGCCGTTCCGCACGCTCTGCCGACGCTTCGGCGCGGGGCTCTACGTGAGCGAGATGATCACCGCCCGCGCGCTCGTCGAGGGCCACTCCAAGACGCGCCTGCTCGCCAGCTTCGCGCCCGAGGAGCGGCCGCGCAGTCTCCAGCTCTACGGCGTCGATCCCAAGTACGTCGGCGAGGCGGTGGCCCGGCTCGTCGGCGAGAGCCACGTCGATCACATCGACCTGAACTTCGGCTGCCCGGTGCGGAAGGTCACGCGCCGCGGCGGCGGCGCCGCGATTCCCGCGAAGCCGCGCCTGCTCGCCCGGATCGTGCGCGCCGCGGTGGCCCATGCGGGGGCCGTGCCGGTGACGCTCAAGTTCCGGATCGGCGTCGACGCGCGGCTCGTGACCTTCCTCGATGCGGGCCGCATCGGGCAGGAGGAGGGCTGCGCCGCGGTCGCGCTCCACGCCCGCACGGCGGCCCAGCTCTACGACGGCGACGCCGACTGGGAGGCGATCGCGGCGCTCAAGCAGGCGGTGCAGCGGATTCCGGTGCTCGGCAACGGCGACGTCTTCGAGGCGCACGACGCGCTCCGCATGATGCGCACGACCGGCTGCGACGGCGTCGTGGTCGGACGCGGCTGCCTCGGCCGTCCGTGGCTGTTCCGCGATCTTGCCGACGTCTTCGCGGGCCGCGAGCCCGCGGATCCGCCGGCCCTCGGCGTCGTGTGCGACACCATGCGCGAGCACGCGCGCCTGCTGGCCGACTTCCAGGGCGAGGGCCCGGCGCTCCGCGCCTTCCGCAAGCACGCGGCCTGGTACACGAAGGCCTTCCCGGGGAGCGCCCGCCTGCGCCGGCGCCTGCTCGCGGTCGCGACGCTGGCGGAGCTCGACGCCATCCTCGGCGAGCTCGGCCGCGAGACGCCGTATCCGCCCGAGGCGATGCGCGTGCCGCGGGGCAAGCACGGCGGCACGCAGCGCGTGGTGCTGCCCGACGGCTTCCTCGACCAGCTCGACGACGATACCCCGCCCGGGCCGGAGGCCGAGGACCCGAGCTCCGGCGGCTGACGGGCTAGGCTCCGGCCACGGAAATCGGGAGGGCCGCGTGTCGCTGCTGCGTCGTCTGGGATTCGGAGGAAAGCCTGCGGGTGCGCCTGCGGCCGGCGAGACGCACACGGTGCGGGAGATCGCGGAGCGGCTCGATCGGCTCCCGGCCGAGACCGCGAAGCACCTGGCAGGCTTCGCCTACGTCCTGGCGCGGGTCGCGAACGCCGACCTGGAGATCGCGAGCGAGGAGGCGGACGCGATGCGCGACATCGTCCGCCGCATCGCCGGCCTCTCGGCGGACGAGGCGGACCTCGTGGTGGAGATCGCCAAGTCGCAGACGCGCCTGCTCGGGGGCACCGAGAACTACATCGTGACGCGCGAGTTCCGGAAGGGCTCGACGCCCGAGCAGCGCGGGCAGCTGCTGGCCTGCCTCTACGCCGTGACCGCCGCCGACGGCACCATCTCGACCGCGGAGAGCCGCGAGATTGCCAACGTCGCCGAAGAGCTCGGCTTCACCCGCGCCGAAGCCAACGCCCTCCGCTCCCACTACCGCGAGCAGCTCGCCGAGTTCCAGAAGAAGTAAGAACGGGGACGGAGTTTAGATTCTAGATTCGCCCCCCGGGGTGGAAGTTGAATCTAAACACCGTCCCTGCCTCCCTCCTCCCTGCTTCTCTTCCCGAGGAACCGCTTCGCAACCTCGCGGGGGGTCTCGCCGTCCTGGTCGACGGCGCCGTTCATGCGTTGCATCGTGGGGGCGTCGATCGCGCCGGCGAGGCCGCGCAGTGCCTCGACTGCGTCGGGTGCGCGTGCCTGGAGGGCGGCGCCGACCAGCACCAGCGCGTCGTACGGCGGGATCACGCCCCGCTCGTCCTCGAGCAGCACCAGGTCGAGCGCCGCGATCCGGCCGTCCGTCGAGTACGCGCTGATCACGTCCACCTCGCCCTCCGCGACCGCGCTGTACATGAGCGTCGGATCCATGGTGCGGGTGGACCCGAACGGCAGCGTGTAGGCCGCCGTGAGCGCCGCCCACTCGGCGCGCTGGAAGAACTCGTAGTCGCCCGCAATCTCGAGGCTCGGGGCGACGCTCGCGAGATCCCCGATCCGTGCCACCCAGAGAGAGCGCGCGCGATCGGCCCGCATCGCGAGCGCGTAGGTGTTCTCGAAGCCGAGCGCTGCCGCAACGGCGATGCCGTGCTCCTCGGCCAGGTAGGCGGTCACCTCCTCGAGCACGACCGCCCGCGCCGGCGGCGTCCCCGTGCGCTTCAGGATCGTCGCCCACAACGTCCCCGAGTAGTCGACGTACACGTCGATCTCGTCCTTCGCGAGGGCATCGAAGAGCACCGTCGAGCCGAGCCCCTGGAGCGCCTCCGTGGGTCGGCCCGTCTCCGTGCGAAGGTGCTGCGCCAGGATCTCCGCCAGCACGTACTGCTCCGTGAAGACCTTCGCGCCGATCTTGAGCGGCGCCTCACCCGGCGCCATCCGCGCCTCGAGCGCCGTGCCCCCGGCCAGGAGCGCCAGCCCGACGAGCAGGGCGCTGGCGCCACGCACGCGGCCGCGGCGCCGCGTGCGCACCCCGCTCTCGAGCAGCGAGAGGATCTGGTCGAGTCCGAGCGCCAGCAGCGCCGCCGCCACGCAGCCCACAGCCACGAACGCAGTGTTGCGGGTCTGGAGCCCGCCGAAGATCAGGTTCCCGAGGCTCGGCGCGCCGACCGGCGTGGAGAGCGTCGCGGTGCCCACGACCCACACGGCCGAGGTCCGGAGCCCCGCCACGATCACGGGCGCCGCGAGGGGGAGCTCGACCCGGAGCAGCTGCTGGCGCGGCGTCATGCCGACACCGCGCGCCGCCTCGACCAACGCGCGCTCCACCCCGGTGATGCCGGCGACCGTGTTGCGCAGGATCGGCAGCGCGCCGTAGATCGTGAGCGCGACGAGCGCCGGCAGAAAGCCGATCGTGGCGAGGAGCGGCACCATGATCGCGAGGAGCGCGAGCGAGGGGATCGTCTGCGCGACGCTGGCGACGCCGAGCACGGCGGCCCCCACCCGCGCGCTCCGCGCGGCGAGCACGCCGAGCGGCAGGCACACGGCCGCCGCCAGCCCGAGCGCTGCGAGCGAGAGCTGGAGGTGGGCGGCGGCCAGCTCGGGAAGCTGCGCGAGCGCCTCGTTCAATGCGCGCCCCCGAGCAGGCGCTCCACCTGCTCCGTCTGCCGGCGCGGCGTCGCCACCAGCGCCGCCACGCGTGGGTCGGCGGGCGCGGCCAGCAGCTCCGCCGGCGTGCCGAGCTGGAGCACGCGCCCGGCGTCCATCACGGCGATCCGGTCGGCGAGCAACAGCGCCTCGCTCATGTCGTGGCTCACGAAGATCACCGTGAGGCCGAGGTCGCGGCGGATGTGCACGAACGACTGCTGCAGGCGATCGCGCGTCAGCGGATCGAGCGCGCCGAACGGCTCGTCGAGCAGCAGCACGGACGGCTCCGCGGCGAGCGCGCGCGCGAGGCCCACACGCTGCGCCTGCCCGCCCGAGAGCGCCTCGGGCCAGCGCTCGCGGTAGGCGCCGGGCTCGAGCTCCACGAGCTCGAGCAGCGCGTCGACGCGCGCGGCGATGCGCGCCGCGTCCCAGCCGAGCAGCGTCGGCGTCACCGACACGTTCTCTGCGACGGTCAGGTGGGGGAAGAGCCCCACCTGCTGGAACGCGTACCCGATGCGCCGCCGGAGCTCGTGCGGCGGTCCCTCGCGCACGTCACGCCCGTCCACGTGCACGGTGCCGCCGTCCGGCTCCTCGAGACGATTCACGAGTCGAAGCGTCGTCGTCTTGCCACAACCAGAGGCGCCCACCAGGAACACGCACTCGCCGCGCGCCACCTCGAGCGAGAGATCGTCCACCGCGACGGTCGTGCCATAGCGCTTGGTGAGGCGCTGGAGCAGGATCACGCGCCGGAGAGTACCTGCCGCTCATGTCGCCCGCTGGCGTGGTCTACGCCCTCCTCGCCTACGGAACCTGGGGCCTGATTCCCGCCTACTGGAAGCTGCTCGTCAGCGTGCCGGTGACGGAGATCCTCGCGCATCGGGCGGTGGGCACCGTCGTCTTCTCCGTGGCCCTGCTCTTCGTTCTGCGCCGACTGCCCGAGGTGCGCGACGCCCTGCGCTCCACGCGCGAGCGTCGCGCACTGGCCGCCGGCGGCGTGCTGATCGCGATCAACTGGGGCGTGTTCGTCTGGGCGGTCGGCGTCGGCCGCATCGTGGAGACCTCGCTCGGCTACTACCTGAATCCGATCGTGAACGTGCTGCTCGGGATGCTGCTCTTGCGGGAGCACCTCAGCCGGGCGCAGGGGATCGCCGTCGTCCTCGCCGCCTGTGGCGTGGTCGTGATGCTCGTGAGCCACGGGAAGCTGCCGTGGATCTCGCTGGTGCTCGCGACGTCGTTCGGGCTCTACGGGCTCATGCACAAGCTTACGAACGTGCGGCCGATCCCGGCGCTGGCCGTGGAGACCGGTGGGTTGGCGCCACTCGCCGTCGGCTTTCTCGTGGTCGCCGTCGAGCCGGCCGGCGGCGCGCTCGGGACGGCCACGCCGCTCGTGAAGACGCTGCTGCTCGTCGCCGGCCCGGCCACCGCGCTGCCCCTGCTCTGGTTCGCGAGCGCAGCGCGGCGTCTGCCGCTCTCGACGCTCGGCCTGTTCCAGTACCTGGCGCCGACGCTCTCGCTGCTGCTGGCCGTCTTCGCCTACGGCGAGCCGTTCACGCGAACGCACGGCGTCGCGTTCGCACTGATCTGGACCGCCCTCGCCCTCTACAGCGTGGACGCGCTCTATGCGTCGCGGAGCTCGGGGTTGAGGTCGAGCACGACCCACTGAGGGCCGGCCAGCTCCACGGCGCGTCGACGCGCGGTGTCGGCATCCGGGCTCTCGACCACGAGCGAGCGGGTGCGAGGGCTGCCGGCGAGGCGAAGCCGGACGCGGTAGCGCGACTGCCCGCTCGCGACCTCGACCGGGAGCGGGGGGACCTCGCTCCCCGCGAGCCCCGCCAGGAACTCGAACCAGCCGTCGGGGGCATGCTGGATGCGCGCGCCGAACCCACCGACCTGGACCGCGCGGAGGTGCGCGCCCACGACTCGCCGCCAGATGACGGACGCTTCCACTGCGAGGGACCTCGCGGCCTCGATCTCGAGGTCGATGCGAACGGCGTCGCCCGGGCGTGCGACGGCGCCGGTCTGCACGAACAGCCCCCCGCGCGAGACGTTCAACACCATCCCGGCGCGCGCCCCTTCGGCGCCTGCCAGCCGGCACGGCAGGCGCTTCCGGAACCGCGGATCCTGGCCGGTCTGCATGGGGAGGAGATCGGCGAAACGGAAGCCCGGCTGAGCCAGGAAGGCCTACTGCCCCCGCAGCCCCGGGAGCGCCGAGCGCTCCGCGATCGCCATCGCGGCCTCGCAGAGCGGGATGCTCGCGCGCGCGACCCGGTCGAAGCCCTCGCCCGCGGTCTTGCCCGCCCGCCAGCGCGCGTAGATGCCCTCGCTGATCACGGCCAGCTTGTAGAGCGCGAGCACCTCGTAGAACTCGACCGCGGAGACGTCGCGGCCGCTGGCGCGCGCGTACTCGTCGACCAGCTCGGCCCGCGTGTGGAAGCCCTCCGCCGTGGTGACCGCCCCATAGCCACCGGGGCCGCGCGAGCCCCGAGCGTCGCCGGCCTCGCCCCAGTACACGAGCGAATAGCCGACGTCGGCGAGCGGATCGCCGAGCGTCGCCATCTCCCAGTCGAAGATGGCGGCGACGCGACCCGGATCCTCGGGATCGAGCGCGAGGTTTCCGAGCCGCCAGTCGCCGTGCACGATCGTCGCGTCGGGCGTTTCGGGGAGCGCCGCGTTCAGGCGGTGGATGAGCTCCGAGATGAGCGGGACGTCGCTCGCCTTCGAGCGCTCCCACTGCTCCGACCAGCGGCGCACCTGGCGGGCCAGGTAGCCCGCGGGACGGCCGAAGTCGGCGAGGCCGACTGCGCGCCAGTCCACCGCGTGGAGGCGCGCGAGGGTCTCCATGAGGGCCGTGCCGATGCGGCGGCGCTCCGCCGGCGTCGCGGCGTAGCCGGCGGGCATCTTCTCCTCGATCACGACGCCGGGCGCGAAGTCCATCACGTAGAACGGCGCGCCCGTCACCGACGCGTCCTCACACAGCGCCCGCGTGCGCGGCACGGGGAGCCCGGTGTCGCGGAGGGCCGTCAGCACGCGGTGCTCGCGCGACATGTCGTGCGCGGTGGGCAGCACGTGCCCGAGCGGCGGCCGGCGAAGCACCCAGGTGCGGCCGCCGCCGTCGACGCGGTAGGTGAGGTTGGAGCGGCCGCCCGAGGGGAAGGCGAACGTGAGCGGCACGTCGCCGCCCTCTACGTTCGTGGCGAAGAACTTCGCGACGGCCTCGGGCTCGATGCCCTGCGGCGTCTCGCTCACCCCCCGAAGCCTTCGACGAGCAGCCCGCTGGCGAGGAGCGCCTCGCGCTGTCGCCGGTCGTGGGAGACCACCTGCGCCACGTCGGGGCTCGTCTTCGCGAGCTCGTGGAGCGCGCGGAGCTGGGCCAGGACCTGGCTGCGGTCCTCGCCGAGCATCAGGGTCACGAGACGCGGGCGGTAGTGGAGCTCGCGGATCTGCCCGAGGTTCCAGGCCACGTCGCCGAGCAGCAGCGCCTCGCGCCCGTCGGCGAGACGCGCGTACACGATGTGGGAGCCCGGCGTGTGACCGGGCGCGGCGAGCAGCACCACGCCGGGCGCGACGGCGAGCGCGCGCTCGGCGGGAAGCGGCTCGAGCGCGCTCCGAAGCGTCTCCGGGACCTGACTCTGGTCGAGGGCCTCGGTGTTCGCGAGCTGGGCCGCGTTGAGACGCAGGTGGGAAGCACGCTCCGGGGGCAACGCGCCGATGCCGGCCAGGTGATCGAAGTGCTCGTGCGTGATCACGATCTGGTCGGCCGTCGCGAGCGCGCGCTCGACGGCCTGCCAGCCCGCATCGTGGTAGGTGCTCTCGCCGAAGGCCGGCATCTGCTCGAACTGCTCGCGCGGAAAGGCGGCGTCGACCAGGACGGTGCGGTCTTCCCAGACGAGCCGAAAGACCTGGTGTACCTGATGGAGCGGCTCGAAGGGCTCGCCCGCGAACACCATACCGCGGGGCATGTCCGCCTCGGCCACGAGGACGGTCTCGATCGCACGCGGGCCGGCGCCCGGCACGGAGCCCGCCAACGCGCGCAGCTGCTCGAGATCGATCGCGTAGTCGCTCTGCTCGGGCACGGCCTCGCGGGCCGTGAGCCAGCTCCACGTGACGAAGCCCGCGAGCGCGAGCACCGCCAGCGTGATCCCCCCGATCCGCAGGACTCGTCCCATTCCGCTCCTCCCCGGTGTGGGCGGCAGCATACCGCGGGACCGCGGGCCTCCCGCGCTACTCCGGAAGGACGGTGTCGACCCAGAGCTCGCCCTGCTTGCGAGCCACCTGGAGCTCCTTGCCCTCCAGGATGCGGCGGAGCACCTCGTCGGCGGGCGGCGCCTCGACGCCCTCGCTCGAGACGACCACGTCGCCCACGCGCACGCCCAGCCGGACCGCGGCGGAGTCGGGCACGACGGCCCAGACGGCCCAGCCTCCGTTCACCGGCACCACATAGGCCCCCGTCTGCTTGGCCAGCTGGTAGTCGGAGCCCTCGAAGCGGATCGGGCCAGCGTCGATCCGCTTGAGCCACAATCGCCTCTTCCTGTAGTCGATGCGGATCACGAACGGGGCGAGCACGTCGTAGCCGATCACGGAGTCGTTCGGGCCCGCCTGGTTGTACCAGCCCTTCGGCGCGACGAGCAGCGCTACGGTCCCGAGCTCGAAGCCGCCCACCGCGAAATCGGAAGCCTCGTAGAGTGACGTCTGCATCGAACCGAGGACGGTCCCTGGGTGACCTTTTTGCGCACCACCTTGCGACCTGCCCGCATGCGGGTCTGGGCCGCATTGATGGCCAGTTCGGCGATCCGCTCCCCCACATCGGTATTCTGGTTGAGCCACAGACTAAAGGCATCCTTCACCACCCCGGAGACAAAGGCGGCACACTCCCTGGAGGAGAGGCGCTCCTTGGTCTGGCCGGAAAACTGGGGTTCCCGCAGCTTCACCGACAACACGTAGCTGACCCGGTTCCAGACATCGTCCGGGGCGAGCTTGACCCCCCGTGGCAGTAGATTGCGAAACTCGCAGAACTCCCGCACTGCATCGGTCAGCCCGGTGCGCAGACCATTCACATGGGTGCCACCCTGGGCCGTGGGAATCAGATTGACATAACTCTCGGTGACCGCCTCACCATTCTCCGGCTGCCAGAGCACCGCCCAGGTGGCGGCTTCGGTATGCCCCGACATGTCCCCCACAAAGGCCTGCTCAGGCAGCAGCTCCATCCCCTGCAGGGCCTCCAGCAGATAGTCGCGCAGGCCATCTTCAAAACACCACTCATCCTGCTCACCGCTCTTTTCATCCAGAAACCGCACCAGCAGGCCTGGGCAGAGTACCGCCTTGGCGCGCAGCACATGGCGCAGCTGGCGCACCGAGAAACGTGAACTGTCGAAGTATTGTGCTTCCGGCCAGAAACGCAACCGGGTACCGGTATTGTTGCGACCGACCTTGCCCACCACTTCCAGATCGGAGACCTTGTGACCGCTGGCAAAGGCGATGTTGTACTCCTGACCGTCCCGCTTGACCCAGACCTCCAGATGTCTGGAGAGGGCATTCACCACCGACACGCCAACCCCGTGCAGGCCGCCGGAAAACTGGTAACTCTTGTCGGAAAATTTGCCGCCCGCATGCAGTTTGGTGAGGATGACCTCGACCCCGGGGATGCCCTGCTGGGGATGGATATCCACCGGCATGCCACGCCCGTCGTCCCGCACCTCCAGGGAGCCGTCCTTGAACAGTGTCACCTCGATCGACTTAGAGTAACCGGCAATCGCCTCATCTACGCTGTTGTCTATGACCTCCTGGGCCAGGTGGTTCGGGCGGCTGGTGTCGGTGTACATGCCCGGACGCTTGCGTACCGGCTCGAGTCCACTGAGAACCTCAATGTCTGAAGCGTCGTAGCTACCGCTCATCTTTGAATAGTCACACTCACTCAATCCAATCCAGCCGAAAAGTGTACACATCTGGGCAGCGGCTGGCGAGGACCGTAATCTCGCAAAGATTGACCCCCGTAACACTGCTGGGTTAGCTTACCCCCATCTTCAACAATCATTGATAAATTACGTGCCAAGAAAAAAGAGACCGCCGCCTTTCGAAGAGGCGCTGAGTGAGCTGGAAAGCCTGGTTGAAACCCTGGAGCAAGGCGAGCAGTCCCTCGAGGAATCATTGAAATCATTTGAGCGTGGGGTCGAGCTGACCCGGACCTGCCAAAAGGCATTGGACGAAGCGGAACAGAAGGTCCGTGTGCTCAGCAGTGAGTCAGAAGAGGCGGAGCTGGAACCTTTCAAAGATGACGATTAAGTCCCCGCTCAAGGAGTTCATGCGCTTTCGCCAGGCGCGGATCGAACATGCCCTGGATAAGGTTCTGCCCTCCATCGATACCATCCCAAGCCGGCTGCACGAGGCCATGCGCTATGCCACGCTGGGTGGCGGTAAACGCATACGTCCAATCCTGGTGTATGCCAGTGGTCAGGCGGCCGGGGTAGAGATCGATCGACTGGATGGTGCGGCCTGTGCGGTTGAGCTGATCCACGCCTACTCCCTGGTACACGATGACCTGCCGGCCATGGATGATGATGACCTGCGCCGCAACAAACCCACCTGTCATCGGGCCTATGACGAACCTACCGCCATACTGGTGGGTGACGCCCTGCAATCCCTCGCCTTTCAGGTGCTCTGCGCCAACAACCATCTGCGGGCCGATGCGCAGACCCGCCTGAGGATGCTCGATACGCTGGCCAGGGCAAGCGGATCCAGGGGGATGGCCGGCGGCCAGGCCATGGACCTAGACGCTGTAGGCCAAAGGTTGAATCTCACCGAGCTGGAGAATCTGCATATCCATAAAACCGGGGCGCTGATCTGTGCCAGTGTCAGGCTGGGTTCTCTGCTCAATCCCCAACTCGAAAAAACCCGGCGCCATGCCCTCGTTCACTATGCGAAATGCGTCGGGCTCGCTTTTCAGATTCAGGACGACATCCTGGATGTGGAGGGTGATACGGAAATATTGGGCAAGACCCAGGGCAAGGACCAGGCCCAGGACAAACCCACCTACCCTTCACTGCTGGGTCTCAATGGCTCAAGGGAGAAGGCGGAAGAGTTGCGACAGGCCGCTCATGTAAGCCTTGAGCTGTTTGCTCAAGAGGCTGATCCGCTGCGTTGGCTGGCTGATTACATTACGGGGCGTAAGCATTAGCAATCCTTCAGTGTTTAATGATTTTCTTAAATTCCGGCTTGCACCTATCTCCATCGCTTGGGATAATTTATCGTTTCATGCAGATGGGCTCTTCTCGGTTATAAAACCGTACCTTAAATAACCCGGCGTTCTGTCTGTTGTCCTTTATCGGACGGCCGGCTAATCTCAGGCTCAAAGCAAACCCATGCAGTATAGCACCGCAATATTGGCGGGGCAGGAATCCGAAATATGTCCAAAAAATCAGCCGCTGCTAGCGAGAAAATCGCCGACGTCCAGAGCAGTAAAGACAAGCGTCAGATTGCGATCAACAAGGTGGGCATCAAGGATATACGCCATCCCATGCGGATCAAGGACCGGGGCGAAGGCGAGCAGCACACCATCGCTAATTTCAACATGTATGTGAACCTGCCCCACCATTTCAAGGGTACCCATATGTCCCGATTCGTCGAGATTCTCAATGGGCATGAGACCGAGGTGACCGTCACTTCGTTTAAAGACATGCTGGCTGAGATGACCGATCGACTGGAGGCGGAATCGGGTCATATCGAGATGAGTTTCCCCTTCTTTATCAATAAGACCGCCCCGGTTTCCGGTGTGAAGAGCCTGCTGGACTACAATGTCACCCTGATTGGCGAAATCCACGCGGGCAAGCCCTCCATCGATATCAAGGTGGTAGTGCCGGTCACCAGTCTCTGCCCCTGTTCCAAGAAGATCTCCGAGCGTGGCGCCCATAACCAACGCTCTCATGTCACCGTGCAGGCCCGCACCAATGGATTTATCTGGATCGAGGAGATCATCGACCTGGTGGAAGAGGAGGCCTCCTGTGAACTCTATGGCCTGCTCAAGCGTCCGGATGAGAAGCACGTAACCGAACGGGCCTATGACAACCCGAAATTCGTCGAAGACATGGTAAGGGATGTGGCGGTACGCCTGAACAATGAGGAGCGTGTCAGTGGCTACACCGTGGAATCAGAGAATTTCGAATCGATCCACAACCACTCGGCCTATGCACTGATCGAGCGGGACAAGGCTATCGACCCGGTAAACTGAGCAACCAAGCCGCCCCTATTCTCTCGGATTAAAACTTTTTCTCCAGCAGCATGACAGGACCCTGGTTCTCCATGTTCACCCGATTCAGAAAACTCATGCCCAGCAGCGCCTTTCCTGGGCTTGCTGCTTCGATGATGAATCCCCGTACTTGGGTCAGGGTGATGTCACCCACCTGGACCCGCTCCAGTGTTACTTCATAGGCGGGTGCCCGGCCGTTGGCGGTATTCACTGCTATCCGCTTGCCATCAAGTTTGTATGGAATGCCCAGACGCCGTGCTTCGCCGGCATGCAACGCCACCGCGGATGCTCCCGTGTCCACCAGAAAGTCTACCGTACGGCCGTTGATGCTGCCCACCGTGGTATAGGCCCCTGCCCGGTCGCGCCAGATCTTGGCGGTTAGCTTATCAGGCTTACTGAAGCTGGTGCTTACATGACTGCCCAACAGATAAGAGCGGCGCTCGCCTTCCAGCTCGATCACCGCTTCCCGGCTGTTGGCCGAGATCAACACAGCCCCTTCCGGTGAGGGCTTATTTAGCTTGAGCAGACGACGCACCCCATCGATCTTCACCATCGCCTTGTCGGTGAACAGGGCCTCGATGGCAATCTGCTCCACGGCCATGGCTGTCGATGTGAGAATCAGCAGTAAGAGAAAAAGACGCAGCAACATTCAGGCCACCAAAGGTTCAATCAGTAACATCACCAGCAGCGCGTAGACAGCGGCCAGCAGGTCATCAAGCATGATGCCAAATCCGCCCTTTACTCGCCGATCTATTGTGCTTATCGGCCAGGGTTTGAAAATATCGAAGAGACGGAACAGCAGGAAACCGATCAAGATCCATAACCACCCCGCCGGGGCGAAGGTCATGGTAACCAGATAGCCGACGATCTCGTCCCAGACTATGCCCCCATGGTCATGCACCCCAAGGTCTCGGGAGGTCCGCTCACAGAGCCAGACACCGGCGATGAACGCAACCAGCAACGTGCTGAGATAGGCGATCAACGGCAGTGGCGCCAGCAGCAGATAGAGGGGTATGGCCACCAGGGTACCAAAGCTGCCCGGTGCAAACGGCAGGGTCCCCGCACCAAAGCCGAAGGCCAGCAGATGGGCCGGATGGCGCAGATTGAGGCCGGGAATGGAGGATCTGTCAGTCATCGGAGGAGAAATGATCGTAGCCGGTTCCAGCGGATTCCCAGAGGGTAGCATCTTCACGTGTACAGCGCAGGCCCGGTGTTGTCTCGATCACACCGATCCGGCTCATCGGCAGTGCCAGTCGCTCACTGAGCTGCGCTACCGCGGTCTCCTGCCCTGGCGGCAGGGTAAAGCAGAGCTCATAGTCATCCCCCGAGGCAAGTGGCAAAGACCAATCCCTCTCCTCATGCAGGGCCGTCTTGACCTCGTCTGACAGAGGTATGCGGGAAAGGTGGATCTCAGCCCCCACTCCGCTGGATTCCAGGATATGCCCCAGGTCCGCCAGCAGGCCATCTGAGATATCGATCGCGGCCGTAGCGATTCCCCGTAGTGCCAGGCCCGCCGCGAGCCTTGGCTCCGGTCGCTCCAGA
>JBDLIK010000024.1:0-14374 GCA_039714895.1 Myxococcota bacterium
TCCGCCCGCTGGCGAAGCCAGCTCGCACCACAGCTTCGCTCGGCAATCTTTGCGGGCGCCCGCTTCGTTCGCCTTCGGCTCACTGCGCGCCCCCCTTCGGGGGGCTTGCCTCGCTGCGCGCGCCTCCGGCGCTTGCGGCTGGGTCCGGTGTCACGGGTCGGGATCCGAGGATCGGCTGCGCACGGCGTGCAGGTCCCAGACTCGGATCTCCTCGTCCGAATGAACGGCCGGCCCCCACTCCGTCTGCAGCCGGGCGGCCAGCCGGAGCCCGGCGCCGCGCAGGATCTCCCAGAGCTCCGGCAGGCTCTCCAGCCTCTCCAGGTGGCGCAGCTCAGGGGTGACGATCCGCAGCTCCTCCTGACGCACGTCGACGTGGACGACGATCCAACGCGCATCGGACCCGAGGAGCGAGTCGGAATCCGGGAACAGGATGTTGCGAAACCGCACCCGGGGATCCTGATGCAGGCGGTTCAAGGTGACCATTCGCAGGGGGCGACGGTGCACGCGCTGGTAGGCACTGAAGGAGTGGGTGCCGACGTTCGTCCAGGGAGCCTCGAGGATGGCCTCCTCCCCCGGCGGAAGCTCGCGGTAGAAGGCAGGCACCCGCAACGCGTGCTCTTCCTGCTGCCGGAAGTTCACGAAGGGCTGGGCGTGGGTAAAGCTGCTCCAGCGGAACTCCTCGTCGGCAAGCGGGCCCGAACCGAAGAGCCATCCCAGCAGGCCGAGAGTCACGATGAGCTGCGCCGGGGGGAGACCTCCGGCCCGGCTCTCGGGGAGGGGAGTCGCGAGTCCCACTGCCACCAGCAGCAGTAGAAAGGGCAGTCCCACCAGCAGGTAGCGATTCAAGACGATGGGGGCCTCGAGGAAGTTCGGCGCCAGCACCACCAATCCCGCCACCTGGCCGATCAAGAGGGTGCCCAGCAGGAGGAGGAACTCCCGCTCGCGCCGGGCGAGGACGAAGCCTCCCCGCAGCGCGATGGCGACGAGCAGCAGCAGCAGCGGGGTCGAGTGGGTTCCCAGCTGCAGGAAGGCGACCTCCCGCCAGCTGGCCAGGGGAGGGAAGCGGCCCCTGCCGTGGAGCTCCGCCAGGGCGAAGAGCGACTCGGCCGCCGGCAGCAGCAGCAGCGCGATGGCGCCGGCGGTGGCTCCGGCCAGGGCTGCGGTCCCCGCCAGGCGCCGGCGCTGCTTCGACCCATCGGCCAGGAAGCGGACGGTCGCAAAGAGAAAGGGCGACAGGACGAAGGGGGCTGCGCCCAGGTGCAGCCAGCTGGCTCCGGCGGCGAGCCCGACGTAGACCCCCGCCGCGCGCCGGGACCCCCCGCGCCACCAGCGGTCGAAGGCGATCACGGCGCCGCACGCGAGCAGCACCGTGGGCGCGTAGGAGCGCACCATTCGCCCGTAGAGCACCAGCATCGGCGAGAGGGCCAGCAGCCACGCCAGCACCACCGCACTGCGGCGGCCGATGCGCGGGAGCAGGAGCCGGGGGACCAGCAGGATCGTGGCGAGGCTTGCGGCGAGGACGGGGAGCCTGAACCCGAGCTCGGAGAGCACGACGCCCCGATCGAGGAGGAAGCGGTAGAAGGCCGTGAGGGGGACGCTGTAGTCGGCTCCGTGGTAGGTCCAGGTGCGAAGAATCTCGCCGACGGTGAGCGAGAGGGCGCCGTTGACCGCGTGGAGCTCGTCACCCGTCAGGATCTGATCGGGCAGATGGCAGCCCCGCAGGCCGGCGCCGACCAGGAGGGGCGGCAGCCACAAACCGGCCTGTACGCCGAGCGTCCTCAAGGCGCGGGCAGGGTAGCGCACGGTCTCGAGCCTCCCGCCGGGATCGGGGGAGGACCCGCCGGTATCATGCGCCAATGGGAGTCCCGCGACCCCGGCTGCTCGCTGCCCTGATGGTGGCGTCGCTGCTCGGCATCCTCGTCCATGCGGCGTGGATCGATCCCCGGTTCGCCTTCGTCTCCGGGTCCGGGAGCGCAGAGTGGATCGCGATTCCCGAGCTGCCGACCACCGGAACCGCGTCGGCTCCGGCGGATCAGCCACCCGTGGTGGAGTTCTCCCGAACCCTGGAGGTGCCGCGTGCCGACGCTCCCCTCCGCATGCGCATCGAGGCGCTGCGTGGCTTCGAGGTCGCTCTCAACGGCCGGACCGTGGCCGAGCAGTCGTGGCGGAGCCCGGAGTGGAAGCGCGCCCGGGAGCTCACCCTCGAGGGGCTCCTCGCCGGCGAGAACCGGATCACGGTCCGGGTCCGCAACCCCACCGGGCCCGCGCTGCTGCGCCTGGTGGCCGAGGCTCCAGGCGTGCGTCTCCGCAGCGACGCCAGCTGGCAGGCTCGCCGTCCGGGCGAGGCGCCGGTCTTCGCGCGTCGGGCCGACGACCGGCGGCGGGCGCCCCAGGCGCTGACCAGTCCACGCCTGTCCTCCGTCCTCGTCGAGCGCGCCCGGGATCTGCTGCTGATTCTCGCTTGCGGAGGGCTGATCGCCTTCGGGCTCCGGAAACTCCCGACCCGCCTCCGAGCCCGGTGGGGGGCATCGGCGGTCGCCGCCATCGTGGCGCTGCTGTGGGGGGTCGTCCTCGCCGCGAAGGCCACGCGGCTGCCCGAGTACATGGGCTTCGACGGTCCGGATCATCTCGCCTACGTCCAGCACCTGCTTCTCGAGGGCTCTCTTCCCTTTGCCGGAGACGGACCGCAGACCCACCATCCGCCGCTGTTCTACTTCCTCTCGGCGGCCTTGCTGTGGCTCTTCGACGGCGCATCTCCGCGAATCGTCTTGCGGGTGCTGCCTTTCGTGTCCGGCCTCGCGCAGATCCTGCTCGCCGTGGTTCTCGCGCGGTGTCTGTTCCCCTCGGACCGGCTGCGTGCGGGTGTCGCGCTGGTGGCTGCGGGTGTCCTGCCCCTGAACCTCTACATGTCGGCGTATCTCTCCAACGAGGGTCTGCACGCTGCGTTGGCCGCGCTCGCCATCGTCCTCACCACGCGGCTGTTGCTCGGATCCAGGGTGGCGCTCGGGCCCGTGCTGGGGGTGGGCGGGCTCCTGGGACTGGCCATCCTCACCAAGGTCTCGAGCCTGCTCCTGGTGCCCGTCGCCTCCGCCTTCCTGATGGCGAGGGCACGCTGGATCGACGGACGATCCTGGGCGGCGGCGCTGCTGCCGGGGGCTGCGGTCCTGGCCGGCTCGACGGCCGTGGCGGGCTGGTACTTCGTGCGAAACCAGCTTCATCTCGGGAGCCCTCTCGTCGGCAACTGGGACGTACCGGGCAGCAGCGGGGTCTGGTGGCAGTCCCCCGGCTTCCACACACCCTCCTACTACCTCAGCTTCGGAGCCGTCTTCGAGCGTCCCTTCTTCGCCAGCTTCGAGTCGTTCTGGGACGGGCTCTATTCCACCTTCTGGGGGGATGGGCTGGTGGGAGGTGTTTCGGCCTGGGCCCATCGCCACCCCCTCTGGGACTACGAGCACATGACCCTCGGCTATGCGCTCGCTCTGCCCGCCACGGCGCTGCTCGTCTTCGGCGTCGTCCAGCTGGTGCGCCAGGGCCTCGGGGAGGGCGATCCCCGGCGGCGGGCCGCATTCGCCTTCCTCAGCACGACGATTGTGGTGATTGGAGCCTCGCTCTTGCTGGTGACCCTGCGCGTGCCGGCCTATTCGATGACCAAGGCGTCCTATGCCCTGTCTCTCACCGCGCCCCTCGCTGTGGCCTTCGCCGACGGGTTCGCGCAGCTTCGGGGATGGCTCTCCTCGCGGTGGGCGGGACGGGGCGTGCTCCTGCTGGACGCCTGGGCGGCCGCCCTGGTCCTCACCATCGTGCTCTCCTTCGCCAGCTGAGGAGCATGGACGCCGGTCCAGCCGCAGCGCCGGACGGAGTTGGTGTAATCTCGCCCGCTCCGGGGGAGGCGAGGGAGGCGCGCGAGGAAGTGGCCGCGGACGGCGTGGAGTCGCCGGAAGCCAGGGAGCTGGAGCTTTCGGTCGTGATGCCCTGCCTGAACGAGGCGGACACCCTGGAGATCTGCGTCCGGAAGGCCCAGCGCGCGATGAACGAGCACGGCATCCCGGGGGAGGTGATCGTCGCCGACAACGGAAGCGACGACAGCTCCGTCGAGATCGCCCGACGCCTGGGCGCCCGGGTGGTCCACGTCGAGGGACGGGGCTATGGGAACGCTCTCATGGGCGGGATCGCGGCGGCCCGCGGGCGCTTCATCCTGATGGGCGACGCCGACGACAGCTACGACTTCCTGGAGCTTCCGCGCTTCGTGGCACGGCTGCGCGAAGGCTTCGACCTGGTCCAGGGGTGTCGGCTGAGAAGCGGCGGGGGCACGGTCCTTCCCGGGGCCATGCCCCCCCTGCATCGGCTGGTCGGGAATCCGCTCTTCACGGGGATGGCGAGACGCATGTTTCGCGTCCCCATCCACGACGCCTACTGCGGGCTGCGCGCCTTCAGCCGGGAGCTCTACGAACGCCTGGGGCTGCGCTGCACGGGGATGGAGTTCGCCATCGAGATGCTCGTGAAGGCGAGCCTCCGCCACGAGAAGCTCGCGGAGGTGCCCGTCACCCTGCATCCGGACGGGCGGAAGTCCCACGGTCCCCACCTGCGCACCTTCCGGGACGGCTGGCGGACCGTTCGCTTCTTCCTCCTGCACAGCCCTCGCTGGCTCTTCCTGATCCCGGGAGGATCGCTGATCGCGCTGGGCCTCCTGGGGTACCTCCTCGCACTGCCCGGCGCCGTCGTTCTCGGCGTTCGCTTCGACGCCCACACCCTGTTGGTGTCGAGCCTCGCCCTGCTGCTCGGGTACCAGGCGATCCTCTTCGCCCTCTTCGCCAAGACCTTCGGCATCGCCGAGGGGCTGCTGCCCGAAGACCCGCGGGTCACCCGCTTCTTCGAAGTGGTCTACCTGGAGCGCGGGCTGCTCGCCGGGGGCAGCGCAACGCTGCTCGGTCTCGGACTTCTCACCAGCGTGGCCCTGGAGTGGCAGGCCTCGGGCTTCGGCGACCTCTCCTACGCGCGCACCATGCGCTGGGTCGTCCCAGGCGTGACGCTTTCGGCCCTCGGCTTCCAGACCGTTCTCTCGAGCTTCCTGGTGAGCATCCTGGGGATGGGCCGCCGGTGATCCTCCGCGATCTGCACGGCCGCTTCGTCCACGGCCCGCGGGTGCACGTCCTCGCCGGCCACCTGGGGGAGGCCATTCCCCGAGGAGCCTCGGTGCTGGACGTCGGTTGCGGAGACGGGGCGCTCGCCTCGGAGCTGCTGGCGCTCCGCCCGGATCTCGAGATCCACGGCATCGACGTGGTGGTGCGCGACGACACCGCGATCCCCGTGGAGCCCTTCGACGGCAGCCGCATCCCAGCCCCGGAGGGTTCCTACGACGTCATCCTCTTCGTGGACGTGCTCCACCACACCGAGGACCCGAGGGTCCTGCTGCGGGAGGCGCGCCGCGTCTGCCGAGGGTGCATCGTCATCAAGGACCACAACCGCAACGGCTTCCTGGCCGGGCCGACGCTCCGCTTCATGGACTGGGTGGGCAATCGACCCGACCAGATCGCGCTGCCCTACAACTACTGGCCCCGGGAGCGCTGGAGACGGGCCTTCCGGGAGCTGCGCCTGGAGGTGGTCTCCTGGAACGAGAAGCTGTCCCTGTTCCGACCTCCGGGAGACTGGGTCTTCGGCCGATCGCTCCACTTCGTGGCCCGCCTCGTCCCCGAATGACGGGGGACGGGGCAGCGGGACGGCCCGGCGCCGTCGGGATCGTCTGGCTCGTCCTGGTGCTGGGGTTTCTGAGCATCGCGGCGCCCCGCGCCGGCGACCCGGGCCTCTACTACGACGAGGCCTTCCTGGGCCAGCAGGCCAAGGACTTCTTCGAGCCCGGGCGCGGGATCCTGCATCCGCCCTCGACCCGGCAGATCGAGCTCTTCGGGCGTCCCTTCCCCCTGCGCAACGCCATCTACCTCGGCTCGCTCAAGAGTCAGCTGCTGATCCCGAGCTTCGCGATCTTCGGCGCAGAGGTGAGAGTGCTACGCCTGACCACGGCCCTCACGGGTCTGCTGGCCCTGCTGCTGATGATGCTCTGGATCGATCGCCTGCTGGGCCCGACGGTCGCGAGCCTCGGCGGTCTGCTGGCGGTCGCCGATCCCAACGCCTGGTTCTACCTCCTCCACGAGTGGGGACCGTTCACGACCCTGCTGCTGTGTCGAGCGGCCGGGTTCTACTTCGTCACGCTGGGCTGGATCCGACGCAGTCCCGGCTGGACGGCGCTGGGGGGGCTGGCCCTCGGCCTCGGGATCTTCGCGCGCGCCGACTTCGCGCTCGTCGTGGCCGCAGCCGGGCTGGCGCTCGTCTGCGTGCGGCCTGGCGTGCTGGGCGAGGTGAGCGCCGGACGGCGGCGGGTCTTCGTGGCCCTGGTGCTCTCGGCGTGCCTCGGCGCAGCCCCGATGCTGCTCTCGGCGGAGGATCTCCTTCGAACCCTGGACAACCCCATCATCGGTCAGCGTGGAGACCTCGCCGAGAAGCTGCAGGTGGTCCGGAGCCTGGGAGATGGGTCGAGGTTCTTCCGGCTGATGGCGGTCGGCGGGCGCTTCGAGGGGACGTCCGCGGTGATGGCGCCCTCGACCCCCTTCGCATGGCTCGCTGCGGCTGCCATGGGGGTGGCCGCGCTGGGGATGGTCCGGCGCCTGGCGGCCCGGCGCCCCCTGGGTGCCACAGACTTCCTGCTGACGAGCGCCGTCCTGGTGATGGTCGCCACGCTCGCGCTGCCCGGCGCGGTCCGCGCCCACCATCTGCTGAACGCGTTTCCCCTCTTCCACTTCCTGGTGGGGGCGGTGGGGCTCGACGTCTTTCGGCAGCCCGTGCTCGGGCGCGCCCCACGCATCGGCCTGCGTGCAGGCCTCCTGCTCGCGCTGGTGTGGCTGCTCTCGAGCGATGCCCGGGTGATCCGCGACACCTATCAGCTGATCGAGCGGACCGGCGGGGCCGGACGCTGGACGAATGCCACCGAGGACCTGGCGGCCACCCTCGAGGCGGACCCGCGGCGGCGCGCCATCAGCCTCGACTGGGGGTTGCACGAGCCGCTGTTCTTCCTGACCCGCCGGGCCCGACTGCTGGAGCCCATCTGGGACTTCCAGCGAGCGCGGCGTCGGGGCATCCCGTGGCGGTTCGCCGGGCGGCCCGGAGACCTCTACCTCGTGCACGACCGGGACTACGACCGCTTCGGCCTGGGTCCGCGCTTCCTGGCGGCGGCGCGCCGGCACGCCGAGACCGATGCGGGTGCCCTGGAGATCCGCTCCCATCGCGATCGCGAGGGTCGGATCGCCTTCTGGAGCGTGAGGATCGATCAGGAGCACGAGCTCTTCTACCGGAGAGGCAGGTTGCGTCTGCGGCTGGCGGAGCCCGAGGGAGAGGTCTCGCCGGGGCCTTCGTCGGGCCGACGCAACGAGGGCGCCAGAGACTCCGCCAGAGCGCGCGCGAAGACCTCGTTTCCGTAGGCGTCGAAGTGGGGATCCCGGGGCCAGTAGAGATCCGAGAAGCTCCGTCCCTCCCGGGCCAGCGTCTCTCGCATGGCCGGAAGCGGGTCGACGATGCGCAGACCCGGCAGGGAGGCCCGGCTGCGCAGCAGCTGGACGGTTCGCTCGGGGTGCTCCCGCCCAGGCACCGCCACCACCACCAGGGCGAACCCCTCGGCCTGCGCGAGCGCCTGGAAGCTCTCGAACACGGGCCGCAGCGACGCCCTCCCTCTGGGTCTGTTCACCGGGGCATCGCCCACGTGGGCGGGGGAGATCACGTTGGTGCGGAAGAGGTTTCGATCGCCCTCGGCCAGATGGAGCCCCAGGCGAGCCAGGTAGAGCCGCTCGAAGAGCCAGCGCCGCGGGTCCGCCCCCAGCCGCTCGGCCAGGTCGCGCATGCGCCGCGCCTGCTCTTCGCTCTGGTACTGGAGCACGTATCCCGCGTGGACCTCCCGGAAGACCCGCTCGTGCTTCACGTCCAGCACGTCGTTCGCGAAGAAGGCCACCACGACCATCTCGGGGCGCAGCCAGTCGAGGTTCTCCCGGAGCAGCTCCAGCTGCACGTCCGGGCCGGTTCCGTCCAGCCCGAGGTTGAAGACCGAGAGTCCGGGGTCCCCCTCGCGGCGCAGCGCTTCCTCCAGCTTCCGGGTCCAGATCCTCTCGACGGGAACCTGCAGGGCCGCGGTGAACGAGTCTCCCACCACGGCAACGACGCGCTTCCCGACCGCGGGGCGATGCACGTCGTGAAAGCCTCGGGGATTGATGAAGACGGTCCGATCCAGGTCGAAGGCCCGGGCGATCCGGCCGGAGGTGCTCGGCCGGTAGCGGTAGCCGAGCACCGGGTCGGGCGCGTAGATCGCCGGGAGCCGCGAGACCCCCACCGCGGAGGGCTTCACGATCCGCAGCAGCGCCTCGCCCAGCAGGAACGCCCCGACGAGCGAGACCAAGGCGAGCGTCACGGATCTCACCACCCTAGTCGCTCAGGTATCCCAGCTGGCGCAGCCGCTCCCGTTCCGCGGCGCTGATCGCACGGGTCTGCTCCCGGGCGCTGAGGCTCAGTCCGGAGCGGAAGTGCTCCAGGCGTTCACGCATGGCGGAGAGCTCGGGATCCGCGCCCTGGGGTGCCAGGCCCTCGAGGCGGTCCAGCTCCTCTCGAGGCCCCTCGGGCTCCTCGTTCACCAGGTACTTGTAGCCGCCGGATACCAGACCGAAGCGGGGTACCGTGGAGCCGCCCAGGGTGGCCAGGTAGATCTCGGGCGTCGCCGCCTCGGCCCCCTCGGCGAGCAGGTCTCGTCCCGGGTAGCCAGGCGGGACGGCGATCCCTGCGAGTCCGAGCAGCGTCGGGAACACGTCCACCAATGAGGCGGGATCGGAGCGCACGGCACCCCCTCGGCCCGGAACCCGGATCGCCAGGGGCACCCGCACCTGGGGGTCGCTCAGGTACTCGCCGTGGGCGAACCAGTAGTCGCCCTCTCCCAACGCCTCGCCGTGATCCGCGGTGAATACGATGGTCGCCTGGGTCAGCAGGCCGCGCGTGCCGAGCCCCTGGAGGAGGCGCTGGATCTGGTCGTCGAGGTAGGAGACCTCTCCGTCGTATCCGGCCCGGTAGAAGGCGGGCTCGCGCTGTCCCTCCACGTACTGATACAGGGGGATCGCACCGAGCCCGCGCTGATGGCGGACCGGCAACGCCCGCTCGCCATCCGCTCTCGTGCGCTCCGCCTCGAGATAGCGCTCACGCCGCCCGGGAGGCGGCAGATAGGGGCCGTGGGGGTCCTGGTAGTGCACCCACAGGAAGATCGGATCGGTCGAGGCGAGCAGCGGATCGACGACGGCGAGCGCGGCGTCGGTGGTGTCCGCGGCAATGCGTTCGGGCATCTCCCGGTTTGCCTCGAGCTGAGGGAAGCTTGCATCGTAGACCTCGAAGCCGCGTTCGAAGCCGCCCCCGGAGCGCAGCACGTAGTTGCTGACGGTGGCCGCCGTCCGCCAGCCGTGGAGCCGCAGCACGCCGGCGACCGTGGCGAAGTCGGATCCCACCCGGGAGACGTTCCCGCGCACCCCGAGCTCTTCCGGGTAGCGGCCCGTCAGCAGCGCTGCGACCGAGGGGAGGGTGTAGGGCGCCGGCGAGTAGGCGAAGCGGAAGACCTCGCTGGCTTCGAGCAGCGAGTCCAGGTGGGGCGCCGGCGTGATCTCTGCGCCGTAGCTGGCCAGACGGTCGGCGCGCAGCGTGTCCACCGTGAGAAGGAGGAGGAAGGGACGAGGGGTCTCGCCCGAGCAGCACGGAAGCAGCGCTGCCAGCAGCAGGAGCGTCCCGACGATCGCTGTGCGGCAACCCATGGCACCGACTCCAGGATCCGAGGTTCAGGATCCACGGCTCTGGCGGCCGATCCTGGAACTCGTCGGTCCAGGCGAGCATAATAGCCGCAGCCTGGCATGACCTCACGATCCCACGCGGATGGCGCAGACCCCTTGCTCCCCGACTCGAACGCGATCGAGCTCTCGATCGTGATGCCCTGTCTGGACGAGGCCGAGACGGTCGGGCGCTGCGTCGACAAGGCCCTTGGCTTCCTGCGCTCCCGAGGCGTCCGGGGAGAGGTGGTGGTTGCCGACAACGGCAGCGCGGACGGCTCGCCGGAGATCGCCCGGGCCCACGGCGCGCGGGTCGTTGCGGTGGAGGAGAAGGGCTACGGCGCGGCGCTCCACGGAGGCATCGCGCAAGCCGCGGGCCGCTACGTGATCATGGGAGACGCAGACGACAGCTACGACTTCTCGTCCCTCGATGGCCTGCTCGATGAGCTTCGACGCGGATGCGACCTGGTGATGGGCAACCGCTTCCAAGGGGGAGTGCTCCCCGGCGCGATGCCGTGGCTCCACCGCGTCGTCGGAAACCCACTCCTCTCCGCCCTCGGGCGGATCTTCTTCGGGTCGGCCGTGGGAGACTACCACTGTGGTCTGCGCGGCTTCTCGAGGAGCGCCTACGAGCAACTGGGGCTGCGCGCCACGGGGATGGAGTTCGCCAGCGAGATGGTCGTGAAGGCCACTCTCGCCGGACTCGATGTGCGCGAGGTGCCCGTCGTGCTCCACCCCGACGGGAGATCCCGTCCTCCTCATCTGCGAACCTGGCGCGATGGCTGGAGACACCTGCGATTCATGCTGCTCTTCAGCCCCGGCTGGCTCTTCCTCGCCCCGGGGCTGGTGATGGCGGGGGCGGGAGTGATGGCCTCGGCGGCCGTGCTGCTGGGCGTCGCGCAGGTCGGGGGGGTTGCCTTCGGTGTGCACACGCTGCTCGTGGCGGGGCTCTCCTGCATCGTGGGCTACCAGCTGGTCACCTTCGCCATCTTCACCCGGATCTTCGCCGTCACCGAAGGCTTCCGGCCGGCCCCGCCGCACTTCGAGCGCGTCTTCCACTACCTGAACCTCGAGACCGGGCTCGTCTGCGGCGCAGCGATGGCGGCCGGCGGACTCGTCGCTCTGGTCGCCGCCATGAGGGGCTGGAGCGCTGTGGGGTTCGGAGGGCTCGATCCCGCCGTGACCATGCGTCTGGTGATCCCCGGCTCCGTGCTCGTGGCCCTCGGAATCCAGACGCTCTTCTCGAGCTTCTTCCTCAGCACCCTGGGCCTGCGACGTCGCTGATTTCATCCACCACCACCGTGCGTCCCTCCATCACGTCCGCATCGTTCACGTGGACGAGGTGCAGGACGCCTGCGCTGCGCACTCGGTAGGGCCCGGTGGGGCCGATCTCGGCCCCGGTCCCGGTGGCGTAGGGGACCCGCAGGGTGGCCCGACCGTTCGCATCGGCCAGAGCAGAGATCCGGTGTCGGAAACGTCGCTTGCCCGATGCCTGGATCGTGACCTCCGCCGTCACCTCCTCGCCGGCCGCGGCTTCCACCAGCAGCCGGGCCCCTTCCACCACCTCGAAGAGCTTGTAGGGCGTGGGCCGGGATCCGCGCGGAGGCGTCGCCAGGGGCACACCGTTTTCGGGCCCCTCGGCGATCAGACGGAAGCGGTCGAGGGCCGGAAGCTCCCCTTCGCCTCGACCGTCCAGCGCGTGAAGCCGTTGCTGCAGGCTGCCCTTTCGCCAGCGGGGCTGCCAACCGGTGAGTACGTAGCGCAGGCCCCGGCCCCGCAGTCTCGAGAAGGTCGTCTCGTTCGGCGGCAGCAGCAGCAGCCGCAGGGTCTCGTTGAAGCCCTCCTGCCCGATGTACGGGCCGAAGTTGTCCGAAGGGGTCGCCCGGCGGGCAACGTAGTGGAGCGCGTGGCCGAGGCTGGGATCGGAGAGGATCCCGTACTCGGGTGTGGCGGCGGGATCGAGGAACCCCGAGGTCTCGGGCGTCGCCTGCCGAACCTGCTTCGCGAATTGCAGGAACGAGGCGGCGGGGCTTGGCCGGGCGGGAGCGCTGCGGCTGCCGAGGGAGGCCAGGGTGCGGGTGAGCGCCGGAAGCTGGAAGCGCAGGGCGGGCAGGAGCAGGGCGAGGGTGAGCCCCGTGGCCGCAGCCAGTCGAGCCCCGGCCCCCAGCCGGAGCCGCTCGCCCAGACTCTCCAGCCCAAGGAAGACCAGCGTTGCGAAGGCGATGGAGGCGGAAGGCGCCAGGTCGCCGGCGAACCGCACCTGGGAGAGCGTCATCGCCCCGAAGCCCGCGCACCACCCGGCGAGCAGCAGCAGCGCCAGCGGCCTCTGGCTGCGCCAGGCCAAGGCCAAGAGAGCGAAGGGGGCCACGGGCACCGCCCAGCCGAACACTCCGAAGAGGTCGAGGGCTCCCGGAGCGCCGATCCGGGCCGCCGCGAACAGCGGCACCTGCTCCGGATTCGCCGAGCCCCACACGTCGCTGCGTCCCAGAAAGACGGCTGCCTGCTCGAGCCCCTCCAGTGCACCCGGCAGCGCCAGGGTGCCGGCGAGGAAGACCAGGCCGAGCCCCGCGCCCGCCCCGGCGCGGGAGACGCCCCCCGCGGCCCGCAGCGCTCCAAGCGTCCATCGGCTCGTGGCCGCCCAGGCGGACAGGGCCAGCAGCAGGCTCGGATGCAGCCACGAGAGCTCGAGGGGAGAGAAGGGCCCGGCCAGCTGCCCGGTCCAGCGCGCGACGATGGGGAGGACCAGCGCCGCGCTCGCGACCAGGCTCCAGGCCACGAGTCCGAGCTCGCGGCGCCGGTCTCCCAAGACCGCCACCCCGATGAAGGTGACCTCCGCCACCGCCAGGTAGCTGAGACTGCCGGACCAGGTGAGCACCAGCGCTGCGCGGACCCCGGCCAGGCCGGCGGCCGCGCGAACCCCGCCACCGTCGAGGAGGCGCAGCTGGAGCGCCAACCAGGCGGCACCCAGGCAGGTCACCGCGGCGTGATGATCCGCGTATCCCACGCGTGAGAGGAGCGAGGAGGCGGGGAGCAAGGCGAACACCAGGGCCGCCAGGGTCCCGCAGACCGGGCCGGCCACCCGGCGTCCGCCCAGGTAGACGACGAGCGCGCTGAACGCTCCCAGGACCGGGGGCCACCAGGCTGCCACGCGTTCCAGGGCGTGGGGCGAGCCGCCGAGGGCCCGGGCGCTGACCGCAACCCAGAGGTCGTAGAGAGGCGGCCAGGGGACGTGCGCCCCCTCGGGGTGGTTGAGATAGGGATCGAACTGCAGGATGGCCGGCAGCTGGCTCATGCTGAAATGGGCGAGCCGCAGGTGGTAGTAGGGATCTCCGAAGGCGAAGACCACGTCTCCCCCCTCGAGGAACACCCCTTCGGCTCCGAGTGCGCGCACCGAAAAGGCCAGGCCGGCCAGCGCGAAGAGCAGCGCCGCGCGGCGCCACCCCGCCGTGCTCGCGTCCGACCTCGCTTTGCTAATCCTCCTGCTCCTCCACCCACACCGGGCTCGACCAGGCGAGCCCTCCATCCTCCTGGATCACCCGCAGGTACAGGTACTCGCCGGGCTGCACCGGTTCGCGGTCTTCGGCCACCAGGGACAGCACCTCACCGCCGTCTCCCTCGACCGAGGCGAGCACGGCGCCCGCCTTCACCACGTCGAGTCGGGTGAGGGGAGCGGTGCCCACCGCTCGCGCCACGATCCGGCGGGGGGCGGTGGAGGAGGGAACGCGGAGAACCTCGCCCAGGTTCGCGCCCGATACCTCGAAGTCGAGCACGATGCGCGCGCCACTGGTCGCGTAGACCCGGCGCGCCCGCAGCGCTTCGAGCACGGCCGCACGGTCCAGGCGCTCGGAGAGGATGGCCGCAAGACCCACGGTGGGGTTCTCCGGCGAGCCCAGGCCCGGGTGTCCGTCGTGGGTGTCGCCGGAGCCGATGATCCCGAGCCGATAGCCCCGGCCCAGGGCGTCCTGGACGAAGCTCCCGGGGACCGGAGAGTAGATCCGACTCGGGCACTCGAGACATTCCGAGCTCCCGTGGACCGAGACGATCTCGACCACGGGCTCGAGCCGCGGGTCCGGAGCCACCGACCAGTCGATGGGCACGGGGCCTCCGCCGGGATGGTGCGCGATGGTGAGGGCGTCGCGCCCCTCGAGCTGCGCCCAGAGCTCCTCGGGCTCGTCGCTTCCGGGGTCGATGGAGCTGATCACCTCTCCCGTCCCATCGAAGTAGAGGACGTGGCGATGGCCGAAGAGCCAGTTCGTCCACTCGAAGCCAAGGATCGTCACGAAGCGGCCGGGCTCCTCGAACGCCGACACGGCCCCGCGGATCTGCTCCCAGAGCTCGGGCGTGCGGTCGAGGAAGCGCAGGCCGAAGTGATCGTGGTCCGTGAGGGAAGCCACGTCGAGGGCTGCGAAGTCCCGCGCGTAGCGGAAGTATTGCGTGGGTGTCGCGGTGCCGTCGGAGAGCCCCGAATGACCGTGCAGGTCGGCCCACAGGATGCGCGGCCCCGGCGCTTCATCGGCCCCGGTGATCTCGAGTGGATTCGA
>JBDLIK010000025.1:0-14293 GCA_039714895.1 Myxococcota bacterium
GGGCTGCACGAGGCCCGGCGCAGCGAGGGAGAGCTCGCCACCACGCGCATCAGCGACATCTGGCTCGAGGTCAATCGGCCCATGTTCGGGGACGCCGTGGAGCTCAGCGAGGATTACGGGCTCTGGTGGATGTACATCCCGCACTTCGTCCACTCGCCCTTCTACTGCTACGCCTACGCCTTCGGCGAGCTGCTCGTGCTCGCATTGCTGCGGCGTTACGACGCCGAGGGCCCAGCCTTCGTGCCGCGCTACCTGGAGCTGCTCTCCGCCGGAGGGTCCCAGGAGCCCCCGCAGCTGCTGCGGCCCCTGGGCGTGGACATCACCGACCCGCACTTCTGGGAGGGCGGCCTCGAAGTTCTCGAGGGGCTCGTAGCGGAGGCCGAGTCCCTGGCTGCAGCCATCGGCTGAAGTGGGCCCTTTCGAGCTGCTGCTGTTCATACCGAGCCGCAGCGCGGTGGACGCGAAGCCGAGCTTCTCCTCGGCGCTCGGAGGGCTCGCTCTCCTCCTGGGTCTCGGGTTGGCGCTGCTCTAGGGCGCGCGACATGGCTTCCTCGAGCGGCGATCGTAGCCGAATCCGGCGAGTGCGAGGAGACTGGCGGCACACCGCCGGAGCGGGTGACGCTATGATGGCGCGCGTGCCTGTGACGGTCCCGATGAACGATCTGCGCGCGCAGTGGGCCGAGGTCCGCGAGGACGTGCTGGCCGCGGTAGAACGGGTCGGAGCCAGTGGCTGGCTCGTCCTCGGCCGGGAGGTCGAGCGCTTCGAAGGCGAGCTCGCCCGCCGCTGGGGCCTGCCGCAGTGCGTCGGCTGTGGAAGCGGCCTGGACGCCATCGAGATCGCATTGCGCAGCCTGGGGCTCCCGCCCGGCGAGGCGGTACTCACGACGCCACTTTCGGCGTTCGCCACCACACTCGGAATCGTGCGCGCCGGTGGAGTGCCCCATTTCGTGGATGTCGACGAATCTGGACAGCTCGACCTGGACCTGGTCGAGCCGGCCTTGGCGTCGGGAATCCGATTCGTCCTGCCCGTCCACCTGTACGGCCACGCCGGCGACGTCCCGCGTCTCGCTGAATTCGGGCGGCGCTTCGGAGCCACCGTGATGGAGGACTGCGCCCAGGCCATCGGTGCCCGCAACAATGGGATGGTGGTCGGGGCGGCCTCCGCCGCCTGCGCGACGAGCTTCTATCCCACCAAGAACCTGGGGGCCATGGGAGAGGGCGGCGCCGTGCTCGCCTCGACCGAGCGGCTGGCCGAAGCCGCCCGGAGCCTGCGCGACTACGGCCGCAAGGGGCGCGACGCTCACGAGCTGCTGGGGCTCAACAGCCGTCTCGACGAGCTGCACGCCGCCATCCTCCGCGACGCCCAGCTACCGCGACTCGACGCACACCTCACGCGTCGCCGCGAGGTGGCAGCAGCCTACGGCAGGGGCCTGCGGCATCCCGCGCTGACCTTGCCGCCGGCCCCCGCGGGCTCGGAGTCCAGCTGGCACCTGTTCCCGGTCCTGGTCTCCACCGACCGAGAGGCCTTCCGCTCCCATCTCCGGGGGCGCGGGGTCGAAACCGGCGTGCACTACCCGGTGCTGATCCCGGATCAGCCCGCCCTGCTCGACGTACCCGGCGCGAAGGTGTTGACCCCGCTGCGACGCGCCGCCGAGTTCGCGGCGCGCGAGGTGTCCCTCCCGGTCCATCCGTACCTGACCGATGGAGACGTCGAGAAGATCATCGATGCCTGCAATGCCTGGCAGAGCTAGAGAGGGCAGTTCGCTGTACTCACTCATCGTCCCCGTCTATCGAAACCAGGACTCGATCCCGGATCTGCTGGAAGTCCTGAGGGGGCTGCATCGGGAGCTGGAGGGCCGGCTCGAGGTCGTGCTCGTGGTCGACGGGAGCCCGGATGCATCCGCCTCACTCCTCCGGGAACAGCTCCCGAAGAGTGGACTTCGATCGAGGCTGCTGCTTCTCTCGCGCAACTTCGGCTCCTTTCCCGCCATCCGCGCGGGTCTGGCTGCCGCAGAGGGGCCCTACTTCGCCGTGATGGCGGCGGACCTCCAGGAGCCGCCCGAGCTCATGGTCACCTTCTTCCGAGCGCTCGAGTCGGAACCGGTCGAAGTCGTCGTAGGCACCCGCTCGACCCGAGGGGACCCGATGCTGAGTCGCTGGGCGTCTCGGGTGTTCTGGAGGCTCTATCGCAGACTCGTGCAGTCGGAGGTTCCGCCGGGCGGCGTCGACGTATTCGGCTGCACCCGGACCGTGCGGGATCACCTGCTGGGCCTCGAAGAGGCGAATACGACGCTGGTGGGTCTGCTTTTCTGGCTCGGCTTTCCCCGCAAGCTCGTACCCTACGACCGGCGGCCGCGCCTCCACGGTCGCAGCGCGTGGACGTGGAACGGCAGGCTCCGCTACCTGACCGACAGCATCTTCGCCTTCTCGGACCTGCCGATCCGGTTGCTGATCCTCGCCGGTGTTCTCGGACTCGTCATCTCCATCACCTTCGCGATCGTGGTGTTGATCTTGCGCCTCAGCGGCCTGATCCCTGTGCCCGGCTATTCGGGCACCGTGCTCACCATCACCTTCTTCGCGGCTCTCAATTCCCTGGGGCTCGGGATCCTCGGGTCCTATCTCTGGCGCGCATTCGAGAACACGAAGGGCAGGCCCGAATCGGTGGTCATGGCCCGCTACGACTACGGTGGGGAAGCGTGACCATGGACTACTTCGTCCACCCGAGGGCGATCTGCGAGACGACGAAGGTCGGCGCCAGCACACGGATCTGGGCGTTCGCCCACGTGCTGGAGGGCGCCGTGATCGGGCGCGACGTCAACCTCTGCGATCACACGTTCGTCGAAAACGACGTCATCATCGGAGACCGGGTGACGGTCAAGTGCGGGGTCCAACTGTGGGACGGCCTGCGGGTGGAGGACGACGTCTTCATCGGACCGAACGTCACCTTCGCGAACGACCTGTTTCCCCGCAGTGGGCAGCCTCCTCAGCGCTTCGTTGAAACGATCATCCGGCGCGGTGCGTCGCTCGGCTCGAACGCCACCATCCTCCCCGGCGTCACGATCGGTCAGAACGCGATGGTGGGCGCCGGCGCGGTGGTGACCCGCTCGGTCCCACCGAACGCCATCGTCGTCGGGAATCCCGCACGCATCGGAGGCTACGCCGAAGCCAACGCAAGCCCTGCGAGGGTGGCCGAGACGCAGCCGACGCCCCCGGAGACAGCCTCGCGCGTGCGCGGGGTGTCGCTTCGCAAGCTGGCGCTCCATCGCGACATGCGCGGCAGCCTCGTCCACGGTGAGTGCCCCCGGGAGGTCCCCTTCGAACCGCGTCGCTGGTTCCTGGTCTACGACGTGCCGAGCTCCGAGGTACGCGGGGAGCACGCGCTGCGAACCTGCCATCTGTTCCTGGTCTGCGTGCGTGGCTCCGTCTCGGTCGTTGCCGACGACAGCGAGGAGCGCGAGGAGTTCCAGCTCGACGATCCGACGCTCGGCCTCCATCTGCCTCCTATGGTGTGGGCCACACAGTACAAGCACTCGCCGGACGCCCTGCTCCTGGTCCTGGCCTCCGAGCACTACGATTCCCAGGACTACATCCGCGACTATGCTGCCTTCCTCGCGGAGGTGAGAGGCTCCCACTCCTGACCGTCCGACCGCTTCCCTTCGCCGTCGCCTACGTCGGCTGCTTCGCCGTAGCGACCAGCTGCGCCATGGCGCTGCCGGTGGGCCTGTTCCGCTCCGGGATGGAGACGCCGGTGCAGCTTCCCCTGGCGTGTCTGGTCATTGCCGCCGGGGTGGCCCGGAGGGCGCCGAGTGCTTCGATCTGGCCGCCGACCCCGACGAGCAGCACCCCGAGGCCGAGTGCGATGGACAGGCCGAGCTCGACGACTGGAGCCGCCGCATGCACGGCCTCGGCGCTCGCTTGGGAGAAGGAGAGGGGCGCCCCATCGGTCCGGACGATCGCGAGCACCTGCGCGCGCTGGGGTATCTCCACTGACGGGGTCGCCTCATCGGGAGCCGGACGCCAGGAGATCGTGCAGGCTGCCGACGAGCTGGGCGGGCTCGAAGGGCTTGGCGAGGAAGCGCCCGCCAACCCGCGCGAGTAGCTGCGCGAGCGCTGGCTCGGGGTCGGCGCCGCTCACGAGGAGCAGGGCCGGCCCGCCGGGCCGGGCCACGATTCGTTCCAACGCGTCGAGACCGAGAGATCGCGCGAGGGTGAGGTCGAGGATTGCGGCGTCGATGTGCTCGCCCTCCTCGAAGGCGGCGCAGACCTGCTCGGCGGTCTCGGCGGGACGCACCGCGAAGCCCGCCGCCGCGAGCACTCGCGAGATGAGCCGGACCAGGATCGGCTCGTCGTCTGCGAGCAGGACCACTTCCCGGGCCTCCGAGGCCATGCCCGGATGATACGACCGGGCGGGGTCGAGCGGGACCGTTGACCGGACACGAAGAAAAGACGAAAATCGAACGATGCCGGGAAGCGACTACGTGGAGCTGCGCTGCCGCAGCGCCTTTTCGTTCCTCGAGGGGGCCTCGAACCCCGAAGACCTGGTGGAGCGCGCGACCGCCCTGGGCCACCGCAGCCTGGCTCTCTGCGACCGCAGCGGCCTCTACGGCGCGCCGCGCTTCCACCGGGCCGCCCGGAGTGCGGGCCTGCAGGCCATCGTGGGTGCGGAGCTCGGCCTGGGGCCCTCCCCCTCCGACCCGTCGCTGCTGCTGCTCTGCGAGTCCCGGCAGGGCTATCGCGGCCTCGCGAAGCTCCTCACCCAAGCCCATGCCCGGGGAGCGAAGGGAGAGGCCTGGTCGACCTGGGACGAGGTCGAGGAGCATGCCGAAGCCCTCGTCTGCCTCCAGCGCGCCGACGCGCGCCTCGACGCCGCCGGCCTCGACCGGGCCCAGGGCATCTTTCACAAGCGCCTCTGGGTGGACGTGTCGAGGCGGCTCGATCCCAGCGCCGAGCGTTCCACGCGACGCGCCGTGCACCTCGCCGAAGCCCACGATGTCCCGCGGGTGGCCAGCGGCGACGTGGGCTTCGCCCGGCCCGGCGAGCGACGCCTGCTCGACGCGCTGACCTGTCTTCGCCACAAGACCTCCCTCGATCGTGCAGGCCGGCGGCTCGAGCCCAATGCCGAGCGCGGACTGCGCACCCCTGAGGAGATGGAGCAGCGCTTCGCGGACCGCCCGGAGTGGGTGCGTGCCACGCGCAGCATCGCCGAGCGCTGCGCGTTCACCCTCGAGGATCTGGGGTACCGCTTCCCCCTCTTCCCCGTCCCCGAGGGCCAGACCCAGGACTCCTGGCTGCGGCACCTCACCCTGGCCGGCGCACGCGAGCGCTACGGCGATCCCCCACCCCCCCGCGCGCGCGCCCAGCTCGAGCACGAGCTCGCCGTCATCCGCAAGCTCGATCTGGCGGGCTACTTCCTGATCGTATGGGACATCGCGCGCTTCGCGCGCGAGCAAAAGCTGCTGGCCCAGGGGCGCGGCTCCGCGGCCAACAGCGCCGTCTGCTACGCGCTCGGCATCACGGCGGTGGACCCGGTGGGCATGGAGCTGCTCTTCGAGCGCTTCCTCTCCGAGGAGCGCGGCGAGTGGCCGGACATCGACATCGACCTCCCCTCGGGCGACCCGCGTGAGAGCGCCATCCAGTACGTCTTCGAACGCTACGGCGAGCGGGGCGCCGCCATGACCGCCACGGTCATCACCTACCGCACGCGGCTGGCGGTGCGCGAGATGGGCAAGGTGCTGGGCATGGAGGCGGAAGCCATCGACCGTCTCGCCAAGGTTCTCGCAACCCTCGAGCACCGCGAAGATCTCGACGAGCTCCACGCCACCCTGCGCCAGGCACACGTCGACCCCCAGGCGCCGCGCATCCGCACCTGGCTCGCGCTGGTGGAGCAGGTACGCGGGCTCCCGCGCCACATCGGCCAGCACACGGGGGGCATCGTGATCGCCGCGGGGCGCCTGGACGAGGTCGTCCCCATCGAGCCGGCGGCCATGGCGGAGCGGCGGGTCATCCAGTGGGACAAGGACGACTGCGCGGACCTCGGGATCATCAAGATCGATCTCCTGGGGCTCGGCATGCTCGACGCCCTGGAGCGCACCCTGGTCTTCGTGCACGAGCACGAAGGGGTGGAGCTGGATCTCGCCCAGCTGCCCCCCGACGACCCGGCCACCTACGAGGCCATCCGCCGCGCCGACACCGTGGGCACCTTCCAGATCGAGAGCCGCGCCCAGATGGCGACGCTGCCGCGCATGAAGCCGCGCACCTTCTACGACCTGGTGGTGGAGGTGGCCATCATCCGGCCCGGCCCCATCGTGGGAAAGATGGTGAACCCCTACCTGGAGCGCCGGGCCGGGCGTCAGCCGGTCACCTACCCCCATCCCTGCCTCGAGCCCATCCTGAGGCGCACCCTCGGGGTTCCCATCTTCCAGGAGCAGCTGCTGCGCCTGGCCATGGAGGCCTCGGGCTTCAGCGGGGGCGAGGCCGAGGAGCTGCGCCGCGCCATGGGCTTCAAGCGCTCCACCGAGCGCATGAAGGCCCTCGAGGCCCGGCTTCGCAGCGGCATGAGCGCGCGCGGCATCCTCGGAGAGGCTCAGGAGGAGATCGTGCGAGGCATCACCTCCTTCGCGCTCTACGGCTTCCCCGAATCCCACGCAGCGTCGTTCGCGCTCATCGCCTACGCGTCGGCCTATCTCAAGGTGCACCACCCGGCTGCCTTTCTGGCCGGGCTCCTGAACGCCTACCCCATGGGCTTCTACGGGCCCTCGACCCTGGTGAAGGACGCCCAGCGTCACGGCGTCGAGGTGCGCCCCGTGGACGTGTCGTCCTCCGACTGGGAGTGCACTCTCGAGGGCTTCGCAAGGGCGAAGCCCATCGAAAGGTCGGAATCCGCCGTGCGTCTGGGACTGCGCTACGTGGGGGGACTGCGGGAGACGACGGGGCGCGCGATCGAGTGCGAGCGCGCCCGGGTCCCCCTCGCGAGCACGGCCGACCTCACGCGTCGCGTGACGCTGCGCCGCGACGAGCTCACGGCGCTGGCCGAGCTCGGCGCCCTCGCCTGCCTCGAGCCCCACCCCCGTGGCCGACGCGCCACCCTGTGGCAGGTCGCCGCCCTCGAGCGCGATCCTCGATCGCTCTTCGCGGGGGTCTCTCCGCCCGAGACCCCCGTCCCGGTGCCGGAGATGACCCCCCTGGAGGAGACCCTGGCCGACTACCGCATCGCCGGCCTCACCACCGGCCCGCAGATCCTCGCGCACCTGCGCCCCCGGCTGCAGCAGCGGGGCATCCTGCCCGCCACCGCCCTGCACGACGTTCCCAATGGCCGCTTCGTGCGCACCGCCGGCCACGTGATCGTGCGCCAGCGTCCCGGCTCGGCCCGGGGCTTCTGCTTCCTCACCCTGGAGGACGAGACGGGCACCGCCAACGCCATCCTCACCCCCGACCAGTTCCGTCGCTTCCGGGTGCCGCTGCACACCTCGAGCCTGGTGGAGATCGCGGGGCCCCTCCAGAACGTGGACGGCGTCGTCCACGTGCGCGTCCGGGAGCTTCGCCCCCTCGCCGCCCGGGACGCCCTGCCCCACTCCCACGACTACCGGTAACCGGCTGCGGGCGAAGCCCGCCCCGTTAGCGGGGTGCGGTGTGCACCAGGGGAAGGCCGTTCGTCCCTACCGGGATGTACACCGTCGTGTGATTGGGTGCGTCGGCCATCTCGAGCTGTGCGTTGATGGCTTCGTGCTGGAGATAGTTCGGCGTCAGCGTCTCGTTGATGATGCGCTGGGCCTCGGCGATGCCCTTGGCCTCCTCGACGCGGATCTCCGCGTCGCGCATGGCGATCTCTTTCTGGGTCTGCTTCTCCTCGAGCAGCTGCAGCGAGGCCAGCTTCTGCTCCACGGCCTTGGCGACGACGTCGGGGTAGTCGATGTTCCCCACCACCAGGCTCACCACCTGGAAGGGCGTGGACGCCAGGTAGGACTCGAGTCCTCCGCGAACTTCCGCGGCGAGCTCGTCGCGGGCCGACTTGATCTCACGGCTGTCGTGGGACTGCACGCTGGAGCGCACGAGGGTGCGGAAGGGCTCCTTCGCGACGCGCTCGTACCACTCGCCCGCGCCGTACTCCACCACGACGTCCTCCACGCGCCCAGACTCGACGGCCAGCACCGCGTGCACCTGGAAGGACACGTTCAGGTCGTCCCGGGCCAGGATCTTGAAGCTTTCGGTGTAGGTCCGGGGCCGCAGGTCGATGTTGACCACCTCGTTGCGCAGCAGCGAGACGCCGAAGTTGCCCGGGCCCGTGAGGACCCCCTGGAAGCCGCCGTGCCCCAGGATGCGGGGGCGCTCGTAGACGTAGCCCTCGTGGCCAGCGGGGGTGTAGGGATTGCTGCAGCCCGGCGCGCCGACCAGCGCGGCCACGGCCAGCAGAAGGGGGATCCTGCGATTGCTCTTCATGATTCGGTACCTCTGTTTCTCCCCCATCGGGGCTCGAGGTGGGGGATTGCACGGAGGGTGCCAGATGCAGCTCGACCCCTTAACTAGTTCCCGTTGCGTGACCTGTCGCGCAAGTGAAAACGGCCTCGAATCGTTGGATTCGAGGCCGTTTCCGTAGGTCTTGAGGCGAAGCGGCCACTTGTGGATTGTGCTTAGCCGGCGACACTCACCGGTGTGTAAACCCAAGCCCCTCCACGAGGTGATCCGCTTGCGCCCCAAGTTCGAAGCCCAACGTGAGTTCGAGTTCCCCACGTCGAACCTGAAGCTGACCCAGCAATACTACGCAAAATACGAGGCCATCTCCAAGATCCTGGATGCGAATGCCGAGATTCTCGATCTAGCCCACCGCGATCTCCGGCGCGCCCTGATCGGGTCGAATCGATTGCGGTCTTCGCGTGTCCGATTCACCACGGAGCACGTGCTCCGCCTGCTCATCGTGCAGTCCCTGGAAGGGATGTCCCTGCGCCAGACCGTCGTCCGCGTGGACGACAGCCCGGCCTTGCGCCAGTTCGTCCGCCTGGGAGCCAAGCCCATGATGGACTTCACGACGCTCGACAAGTTCAAGAACGCCCTGCGTCCCACCACCTGGGAAGGGATCAATCGCGTGCTTGCCCAGCAGGCCGTAGCCGAGGAGAGGATCACGGGCGATCGCTTGCGTCTCGACACGACCGCCGTGGAGACGAACATTCACTGGCCGACCGACTCCACCCTGCTCTGGGACACCTACCGGGTGATGGCGCGGCTGGTCGAGCAAGCCCGCGAGGTGGACGCGGGTGTGGTGGGATCGGGTCGTCTGCATCCTCGTCGGGCGAAGCGCGAGGCCCTCGCCATTACGCGCGCCGCCGCGAAAAGGGGTCGAAGGGCCCGATCACTCAAACGCCCGTATCAGCGGTTGATTCGGCGTGTGGAGGGGGTCCTGGGCTGGGGGGCTTGCGTGGCCCACGGGCTCGTGGAGGGGATCGAAGCTCAGCGCTACGGCGTCTCTGCCCACGCCCGGGCCGAGGCGCTGGTGGAAGAGCTGGCCCACTTCCACTCGCTCGGGCAGCGCGTCGTGGAGCAGGCGCGGCGTCGCGTCCTTCTGGGTGAGTCCGTTCCCAACGACGAGAAGCTCTTCAGCCTCTTCGAGCCGCACACGGAGCTCCTCAAGCGCGGCAAGGCGGGCAAGGACATCGAGTTCGGCCACATGATCCAGATCCAGCAGGTCGGCGAGAAGTTCATCACGGCCTACGCGGTGTACGATCAGAAGCCGGTCGAGCACGCGCTCCTGGATCCCGCCCTGGCGCAGCACCGGAAACTCTTCGGCATCGATCCCGCCGAACTCACCGCGGACAAGGGTTACTACGAGAGTATGGAGGCGCTCCACGAGTTCGAGCAAACGATCGACCTCGTCTCGATCGCCAAGAAGGGCAAGCGGACGCCGGCCGAGATCGAGCGAGAGCAAGATCCCCTTTTCCGACACGCCCAGGCGTTCCGAGCGGGCGTGGAAGGAAGCATCTCGTTTCTCAAGCGCATGCTTCGCCTGGCCCGCTGCTTCAACAAGAGCTGGGAGCACTTCGTTGCGACCGTCGGGCAGACCGTCTTCGCTCACAACCTGCTCATCCTTGCCCGCGAAGGCTGACCGCAGCGAGCTCCGCTAGACCCCACCGGCGTGATCCGTCGCCGAACGGGGGTGGTGTCGCTCGAAGACCTTGGCCCATCCGAAATCGACCCCTCCACGCCCTCTCCCTGCCTCGATCGAGCGTTTTTCCGCCTCCCCGGCCTCGCTGATCGCGGCAAGCTCGGCGAAAACGCGCTCCAATCAACAGGAACTAGCTAGCTAGCACCCTCCCCCGCGGCGGCGACCGAGCTGGGGATCCCGCCGCCAGTCTGGCTGGATTCTCCAGACACGCGGTCGCTGGGTGGCGCTTCGGGCGCGCGGCCCCCGCCCGGTCGGTGCCCTCAGCTGAAGCGACTTCTCGATCCGGGACCGCTCGGGCGCGGAGCGGGACCGCCACCGGATCAGTCCTTCCTCGAACCCGCTGTCGGTGTCGGTCTCGGACCAGCGGGACAGACCGCCGAGCGGAGGCGCGTGCTCGGGCCCGCCGAACGTGCCGAGCTCGGAAGCCACCGGCAGGCTCGGCTCGAGGTCGGGTACCTCGAAGGGCGTGGCGCACGTGACCGGGGTCATCAACAGAAGGGCCAGGAGGCAGGGATGCAGGCGATTCATCGCGGAGCCTCCCTGTACGATTGGAACGCTGGGGCTCGAGGCTACCGGTACTCCTCGGACACGGCGAGGAGGCCGCTCGGTGCTCTCGTCCCCTCACCCCGGTTGCGTCCGCGGGCATTGAGGGGACACGCCTCGGGCAGCAACTGATGAGCCCACCAGCTCATGCCACAGCGACACCGCAGCGCCTCATCGAAGGCGTGGTCGCGGCAGGGCACCGCACGCGGGAAGTGCTCGACCTCCCCTCCCACCACGACCCGAGGCGGCGTGCCGTTCATGTCGGCTCCGCGTCGCGTTGCGGCTCGCTGTACACGCTCGGCTCCTCGCCGCGACGTTGGCCGCGGAGGCTGCGAACGATCGGTGCCGTTCGCTGGCCGGAGACTGCAAGGTAGCAGACGAAACGAGGTCTGCTCGGAACGCTGGACATTGCGCGCAAATCCGAACGACGCGATTCGAAGGGCGCACCGTCGGGTCAACGCAGTCGGCTGCAAAGCAGACAGCTAGGGGCAGTCGAGGCGGACCTGCATGCCCTCGTGGTCCGACGGCCAGCAGATGGGCAGCGGTGCCGGGCCACACGCCGGGGCGAACGGGTTGGGGTCATCCGCGAAGATCCGGGTGCCAGCAGGATCCACGGTACAGGCGCCTGCGGTGGGCGGCACCAGGAACAGGAAATCGATGCGCTGGCGCTGGTTGCTGGCGGGGGACTCGAGCTCGGAGAGGTCCTCATCCTGGCGGCCGGAGGTGCAGCCCACTCCGCTGATGGGATCGCACTCCGGGAGGCCGGCCTCCAGGTAGACGTCCAGCCAACCCCGGCCGGCGAACTGCTGGTAGACGAAGCTGCCGGGCACGTCGTTGAAGTCTCCGGTGACGAGGGCCGGGCCGGAGACGTCGTGGCGGGACTCCACGTAGAGTGCCAGCTGCACGGCCTGGCAATTCCGCAGGTTGGCCGCCCCCGCTGCAACGCACTCGGCGGGACAGTCGACGCCACAGCGATTGGTGGCGCCGTCGGCCCCCGAAGCCAGGTGGGTGGAGAAGACGTCGAGGGGGCCCAGGGGATGATCCTGGCGGGTGAAGAACACCGTGCGGAAACTCTTGTGGAGCTTCACCTCTTCGACGAGGAGCAGGGGGTGACGCACCAGGTGCAGCTCGTCGTCGAAGAAGTTCTCTCCCAGGTAGGCCGCCTGGTAGACCCCGCCGCACAGGCCGGGTAGCGCGGCTCGGATCAAGGGCTCCCCGGCGACCGACACCTCCTGCAGGGTCACCGCATCCGGGCAGCCTGCATCCTCGATCCACTGAAGCAGCAGCGCCAGGCGATCGTCGAAGCGGCAGAAGCTGCCCTCCGAACAGGAAAGACCGTGGAGGATGTTGAGGCTGGCGGCGCTGACCGGCACGGCGACGTCGGGACACGAATCCGGGGCCGGCGCATGCTGGGCCCGAAAGCTCCCCGGCTCGTTGCGCAGGACCCGCCCACCGAAGGCCGCGCAGTAGCGATCGGCGCCCGCCTCGAGCACCACCTCGACGGGCGCGAGCTGGGCGGCCGTCATCCCGCAGGGAAACGCCTTGCCCCTGGCGCGAACCTCTATGAGACCCGGAAGGATCAGGATGCCCACCACGCCTCCGGAGGCACCCTCCGGATCGTGGTAGCGATAGCCTCGGAGCGCACCGTCCCCGCCGAGTGCCCTCCAGCCCTCGGCGGGAAGCTCGATCGACGCGCTGCACTGCCCGGGGTCGGGCCCCCCGTCGATCCGGAGGGTCGCCCCGGTGGAGGCCAGGTCAGGAAAAGGTACGGCAATCGAGGGATCGCGCAGAAGGATCTTCGCGCGACGCCGGCCGGTGTCTCCGGGCTCCGCCTCGAGGGAGAGGCTCCGACCCGCGGCCGGAAGATCCAGGGCCGCGACGGGGGCAGCCACGACCAGAAGCAGCGGGAGCATGAGCAGCCGAGCGGACACAGCGAAAGGATGGCCGAACCGAGATGGCGGAGTCAAGAGCGCCTCCGCCTGAGGTTCGCCGATGGAGAACGAGTTCTGGCGGCCTCCGAGGCAGGGTTCCGGCGGATACTACTCGCCCCGCTGCGCCCCGAGCATGCGACTACGACGGTCCTCCAGCTCTCCGATCTCCGGCCAGAGCTCCGCGATGCTTCGCCTCGGGCGGCGCGCCACGTGGATCGGAAGCTCGTTCACGACCGGCGGGCAGTAGCTGCAGCGGAAGATCGTGGCGACGCGCACCTCCTCGAAGTTATCGCGCAGGAAGCGCTCGTCGACGCCGATCGCGATCACCGTCTTGGGCGCGCCAGGCGGCGGGCCCCACAGGTACCAGCCGGTCATGTAGCTGTGGACCGGAGGCACGGCGTCGGGCTGGTAGTACTCGAGGGCGCCTGCGTGGCCAAAGTAGTCCGCCAGGACGATGGCGTCCTCGCGCTCCCCGGGCGGGAGGCCGGCGTAGACCGCGGCCACCCGCGCCGCGAAGGCCCGCCAGTGGGTGCGGTTCCCCAGGTGGTAGGGGATCTCGTTGGTACCGATCTCCGGCCGCCAACCGCTGCCCTCCTGGGCCTCATAGAGAGGATGCTCTGCCAGCGTCGGCGGCGGCAGCACCGGCAGGATCAGGCTCGCCGTGGCGAGCCCGACGACGAGCATCAATGCGGGCAGGGTGTAGGTGTTCCAGACCCGCCGCAGGGGCCCGGAGTCGGGCTTCCGCGCACGCTCCAGCAGCACGGCGCCGGCGGCAAAGACCACCGGGAACACTCCCGCGATGCGGTAGGGCAGGCTCGAACCCCCGAGAATGGCCAGGACCAGTGCCGTGGCGAAGAGCCATCCCAGGGGCCGGAAGCGACGGCCGCGCGGGGAGCGCAGGAAGAAGAACACGAACGGTGCCCCGAAAAAGCCACCGATCCTCCGCCACTCAGGTGTTTTGTATTTCATTCGCAATATTGGCTGCAAAATTCAGGGAGCCCTGGAACAGTCCCGATCGCCCGGAAGATGAAGCAGCGTGAGAACCACCTGCTGCCCCTCCACCTCTTCCGTATGGTTTTCACACGTACACCGGCCCGATAGCGGGCCAAGTTTCAGATGGTCCACACCCTCATTGTCCAACCTGGATTCCCAAGCCCGGTAAATAGAACTGCTCTCCTCCACGGATTTATGCGGTGGAACATACGGTACGCCCTCTTTGCCAAGCGACCACGCCACTCGCAGGCGCTTGGGAGGTGCCGCTCCAACCCCTCCGCCATAGAGCGAGGGCTGATCACCAGATGACATTTTCTTCAGTTCCGACGGCTTGTGGCGGTGCTGCCAGAGGACGACGGTGTGTTCGCCAGAGCCCACTCGCGCCATGTTAACCATGGCGGCTGTCGGAGATACTTCATACTCCACTGCTAGCCGATCGGAGGTGCTGATGCTAATCCCCCGCTCCATCACCCGTGGCAGGAAGGATGAGCGTGGCATCAGTAGCTCCGCGGCTCCTCGATTGCACAGCGCTTCCTTCTTTCCCCGCTTGAACTTCCCGTCATCACGAGCCGCCCACCCGTTGCCTCCGGGCAGCTGAGAAAACAACAGCTCCATCAGCTCGTGCGCTTCGGTAAACCGCTGTCGCTCTTCAATCTCTGTCTTGTTGATGATG
>JBDLIK010000026.1:0-14070 GCA_039714895.1 Myxococcota bacterium
CAGCACGTGGCGGGCCGTCACCGTGCGGCCCCCGACGCTCACCGTCCGGGGCCCCACCAGGCGAGCCCGGCTCTCGAAGAGCTCCACCCCCGCCGCCTCCAGCAGCCGCCGGTAGACGTCGTTCAGGCGCTGGATCTCACGGTCCTTTCGACTGACCAGGGTCGGCCAGTCGAAGCGCGCCGGGCCCAGCGCCCAGCCGTAGCCGGCGGCGTCCTCGAAGGCGTCGCGAAAGTGCGAGGCGTAGACGAGGAGCTTCTTCGGGATGCAGCCCACATTGACGCAGGTACCCCCCAGGAGTCGCTCCTCGGCGACGGCGACCCGGGCGCCAAGAGCGGCCGAGACCCGGCTGGCCCGCACGCCCCCGGATCCGGCACCGATCACGAAGAGGTCGTAGTCGGTGGACACCTGTGCCATCGGATCTCCCGGACTGCGCAGCCATGAGCATAGCCCTCTGCCCGGCTCGGCTGCGCGACGACTTCGCTAGAATCGCCGCCCGTGAGCCTACGGCCCAGCGCCCGGCATCTCCGCGACTACGTCGCCATCCCGTCGGTGAACCCCATGGGCCGCGACGACATCCCGTCCGCGATCCGCGGCGAGCGCCGCTACGCGGAGCACCTCCGCGAGCAGCTGCGGGCCCTCGGGCTCGATGCCGAGCTGGTGGGCGGGGGCGACCGCCCCAGCGTGGTCGCCGAAGCGCGCAGCGACCGGGCCCGCGAGACCGTGCTGGTGGCCTCCCATCTCGACACGGTGCCCGTGGACGGCATGGAGATCGATCCCTTCGACCCGCGCGTCGAGGACGGCCGGCTCTACGGTCGTGGCTCCTGCGATACCAAGGGCGGCATGGCCGCGCTGGTGGCGGCGCTCGAGCAGGTGCTCGCGAGCCGAAGGCTGGGACGAAACCTGATCGTGGTGGGCGAGGCCGACGAAGAGTACGGAAGCCTCGGCGTGCAGGACGTTCTCGCCGGGCTGGGCGGACGCCGCCCGGACTGGGTCCTGGCTACGGAACCCACGGAGCTGCGGCTGGTGACCCACCACAAGGGAATCGCGCTGGTTCGCCTGGCGGCCCGGGGCCGCGCCGGCCACAGCTCGGATCCCGCGGCCGGCAGCAACGCGATCGTGGCACTGTCCCGCGCGGTGTTGGCACTGGAGGAGCTGCGAGGAGAGCTCGCGACGCGCAAGGATCCCCGGCTCGGGCCTGCCACCCTGTCCGTGGGAAGGATCGGAGGGGGCTTGGCCCCGAACATCGTCCCCGACGCCGCCTGGCTGGTGATGGACCGTCGACTGCTGCCGGGGGAGGACGCGGCGGGGGTGCGCAAAGAGGTGGAGGCGGCGCTGCTGGAGCGGAACGTTGGCAGCGTCGGCCTCGAGCATTGCGAGGTCGCCAAGGGTCCGCTCGACACGCCCGACGACCATCCTTCGGTGCGCGCCTGCCAGTCAGCGCTGCAGGCCGCGGGACTGCCGACGGCGCCCTGCGGCGTCGCCTTCGGGACGGATGCGGGGGGGTTCGCCGAAGCAGGATTGCCCGGGGTGGTGCTGGGGCCGGGCTCGATCCGCCAGGCCCATACGACCCGCGAGTTCGTCGAGCTCGATCAGCTCGACGCGATGACGGAGTTCTTCGTCCACCTCCTCGAGGGGAGGAGCTGAAGGGTGACGGTGGACGTCCACCCCACCGCAGTCCTCCACCCCGAGGCGAAGATCGCTCGGGGCGTTCGCATCGGGCCCTATGCCGTGGTCGGGGCTGACGTCGAGATCGGGCCGGGTTCGAGCCTCGCCGCCCACACGGTGCTGCTCCCGGGTTGCCGGCTGGGGCGCAACGTCGCGGTGGAAGCCCACGCGGTGCTCGGGGGTACCCCCCAGGACTTCGACTTCGCCGGCGCCGCCTCGACCCTGGTGATCGGAGACGGCACCATGGTGCGGGAGCACGTCACCATCCACCGTTCTTCGAAGCCAGGCGGTGAGACTCTCGTGGGTCGCGAATGCCTGATCATGGCGGCCAGCCACATCGGGCACGACTGCCGCCTCGGCGATCAGGTCGTGGTCACCACCCAGGCCGGCCTCGCGGGCCACATCGAGGTCGGCGACCAGGCGGTCCTGGGCGGGCAGGCAGGCTTCCACCAGCACGTCCGCGTCGGACGGCTGGCCATGGTGGCGGGCAAGTCACGCACCGACAAGGACGTGCCTCCCTTCCTCGTGGCCGAAGGCATCCCGTGCCGGGCCCGTGCGCTCAACGTGGTGGGCCTGCGGCGGTCCGGCGTCCCTCCCGACACGCGCCAGCGCCTCAAGCAGGCCTTTCGACTGCTGTACCGAAGCCAGCGCAACACCAGCCAGGCCCTCGAGGCAATCCGGCGCACCGTCGAGGCCGACGAGCTGGTGGAGCACCTGGTCGCCTTCGTGGAGGCCAGCGAGCGCGGCATCGTGCCCGGCGGTCGGGCCGTTCCGGCTAGCCGAAGGTGAGCAGCTCGTGGGCGCCGGTCATGCGCTGCTGGATCGGGATGCTCACCGGGCAGGTCCCCGCGCAAGGAGCGCTGCAGCTCGCACACACGTCCGCTCGCTTCGGGAGCTGGGCGTAGAGGCGCATGGCCTCCTTCTCCCGGCCGTAGTCCTCGAAATACATGCGGTGCCGCAGCACGTCCGGGATGGGTAGCGCCGCCGGACAGCTGTCGAGGCACTCGCCGCAGTGGGGCGAGCAGTAGCTCCCCGCCACCAGGCGGTCGTACTTCTCGAGCACGGCGAGATCCCGGGATCCGACCGCCGCCCCGGAGGCGTGGAGGTACTCGTCCAGGTGCTGGGACTCGCGGAAGCTGATCACCAGGCAGGAAACGTCCGGACTGGAGAGCACCCATTTGAAGGCCGCCTGGCTGTAGGCGTCCGACTCCTCCCGGAAGCCTGCCAGACCGTGGTGCTTGGCTCCCTTCAGCGTCTTCATGGCCACCACGCCCATGTCCTGCTCGCGCCGGGCTCGCTCGAGGATCCCGCCGAGGGGAGCCCACACCCCGTGGTGGTAGGCGACCATCATCACGTCGAAGCGGCCGGAATCGATGGCCGTGTTCGCCACCTCTACGAGATTGGGAGTGTGGCTCGAGAAGCCCAGGAAGCGCGCCTTGCCCTCGCTCTTGAGCTCGTCGAAGGCCAGATGAACATTCTCGTCCATGAGCCGCTCCACGCTGTCACAGGCGTGGATGTGGACGAGGTCCACGTGGTCGGTGCCCAGCCGCCGCAGACTTTCCTCCACCACGCCCTTGTAGCGGGACACCGGGGTACCCGGGGGCAGGTGGCCGATGGGCGTACAGAACTTCGTCGCCAGGAAGAGCCCATCGCGCTGGCCGCGGATGGCGCGGCCCACCGCCTCTTCGCTGCCCTCCGCCGAATAGTCGGGAGCGGTGTCGATGTAGGTGACGCCCCGCTCGATGGCCTCCCGGACGATGGCCTCCCCCTGCTCGCCCTGGATGGGTCCCGCGCCCAGGCAAATGTCGGAGACCCGAGCCCCGGTGCGACCCAGCGTGCGGTAGCTCTGCACCCGGCTGCCCTTCCAGGTCTCTCGCCATTCCGGATGGGTCATGGCGACCTCGGCGTTCAGGGCATCTCCCACCTTCAGCCAGCCCACGCCGTTCTGGCCGATCCCGAAGCCCGCCCGGGTGAAGAGCCCGGCCGCCCCCGCGATCACCGACCCCAGTGCGACGCCGGCACCGGTGGCGGCCCCGGTGAGGAAGGAGCGCCGTCCCGGATCCGTCTCGCTCACCCGCCGCCGCACAGCGGCGCGGGCGACGAAGAAGCCGACGACGGCCACCAGCAGCAGGGTGCCGAAGGCCAGCACCACGCCGCCGACGGCGTTGTTGAGGTGGGGCACGAACGACTGGATCGTCTCTCCCAGGACGAACCCGCTCTCGTCGAGGCCGATGATGTTGAAGTAGAAGTTCGGCGCACTCACGAAGAATCCCACCAGCGCGGCGAGCGCGAGCCAGGCAAGGACCACGGAGCGGGGCTTCATGCGGGTCTCCTCGGGTGGGCCAACGCCGAGCCAGGCAGTGAACCCCGGACTCGGAACACTAGGAGCGATGGCCGGGGCGCGGCACGTCGACGTCGAGCGGCGGATCGTTCTCGGGGTCGAGATCCAGGGACTCGGCACCGGGGAGCAGCGGGCTCTCGGGCAGGACGTTCTCCAGCGGGATCGAGCCGTCGCTGCAGAGCCCCCGGGCGCCCTCGGCCAGATGCTGGTAGACGGCGCGGTACTGGAGGGTCAGCTCGCGGAGCATCCGGGAGGTACCGCCGAAGTGGTCGGTGACCTCGGCACGGTAGCGCTCGTGATCCTCCTGCCGTCGCTTGAGCTCGTCCCGGGTTTCCTGGGCCTCACGGGTCACCCGCTCCTGGGCCAGGCGCTGCTCCTCGAGCTTCTGCTCGAGACCGCGCGCGTAGGCCCGGACCCGGTTGGTGCGGCGACCGAGGAATGTACCCAGCAGCAGGCCGACACCGAGTCCGACGAGGGCGTAGAGCTCGGGGTTCATGGGCCCCTCCAGAGGAGTGCCCTAGGCCAGCCGGGGCGGCGGGGGATGCCCGGGGCGTTCAGGCGTTCTTGTAGATGTCCATGATCTCGTGCAGGAGATCGATGGCTTCGGGCTTCGGGCGCTGGAAGGAGTTCCGTCCCACGATGGAGCCGAAGCCGCCGCCCGCCGCAATCCCGCGGATCTCCTCGATCACTGCTTCGCGACCCTTGGCCGCCCCCCCCGAGAAGATGACGATGCGCCGTCCGTTGAAAGCACTCTGCACCACATGCTGCACGCGCTCCGCCAAGGTGCCGATGGGGATGCCCTCGGCCTCGTAGACCTTGCGCGCGGCGTCGTGCTCGATGTGCTCGGCGGGGGGCTTCACCTTGATGAAGTGCGCACCGAGCTGCGCGGCCACCTGGGCCGCGTAGGCGATGATGTCCACCGCGGTCTCACCCTCCTTGGAGATGGCCGAGCCCCGGGGGTAGGACCAGATGACGACGGCCAACCCGACGGACCGGGCCTCTTCAGCGAGCTCGCGGATCTCGCCGTACATCTCGTTGCGGGCGGCCGAGCCCGGGTAGATCGTGAAGCCGATGGCCGAACAGCCGAGACGCAGTGCATCCTCGACGCTCCCGGTCACCGCAGGCGAGGGATCGCCGCCGCTGTACATCGAGTCGGAGTTGTTGAGCTTGAGGATGAGCGGAACCTCACCGGCGAACTCGGCCGCACCCGCTTCGAGGAAGCCGAGGGGCGCTGCGTAGGCGTTGCAGCCCGCGTCGATGGCGAGCTGGAAGTGGTAGCGCGGGTCGTAGCCCTCGGGATTCTTCGCGAAGCTGCGCGCGGGTCCGTGCTCGAAGCCCTGGTCGACGGGGAGAATGACGACCTTGCCGGTACCCCCGAGACGCCCGTGGTTCAGGATGCGGGCGATGTTGGTGAGCGTTCCCGGGCTCGCCGAGGAGTACCAGGAAAGGATCTCCCTGACGGGATTCCGGTCGAATTTCAGAGCCTTAGCGGGCTGGGCAGCCACGGGCACCCCCGGGGATTCGTGAGGATCCAGAATGAATGATGGTTTGTACACCTGTCGCTGGCGTCGATCAAGGAGGCGCGCGCGGGCGTCGGGCGCAGCCCGCAGCCCATCAGCCCAGGATCCCGGGGTCGAGATCCACGCCGATCGGGCAGTGGTCGGACGCGCGCACCTGGGGGTGGATGAAGGCCCCGCGGACGAAGCGGAAGGCCGCTCGGGATGCGAACACATAGTCGATGCGCCAGCCGATGTTGCGTTCGCGGACCCCGAAGCGCTGGCTCCACCAGGTGTAGTGTCCCGCTCCGGGCTCGAACTGCCGAAAGGTGTCCACCCAGCCCTCCGCCACCCAGCGGTCGAGCTCGGCTCGCTCCCGGGGCAGGAAGCCGCTGGTGGCGCGGTTCTCCCGGGGGCGCGCCAGGTCGATCTCCCGGTGGGCGGTGTTGAAATCGCCCAGGGCCAGCACCCTCCATCCCGCCCGACGCATCCTCGCCAGCCTCTTTCGCACCGCCGCCGTGAAGGCCAGCTTGTAGGGAACCCGGCTGTTGTCTCGGTTGGCCCCGCTTCCTTTGGGGAAGTAGGCGTTGGCGACCACCAGGCGTCCGAAGCGCGCCAGCTGGAGGCGCCCCTCCACGTCGAAGCGCGGGACCCCCAGGGAGGTCTCTACCTCGTCCGGCGGACGCCGTGAGAGCAGCCCAACACCGCTGTAGCCGCGGCGCTCGGCGGGGCAGAGCGTCAGATGCCAGCCCCGCAGGCCGCGCAGCTCCTCCGGCACCTCGTCCGGGAGCACCCGGACCTCCTGGAGGCCCAGGATGGTGGGTCGCGCGCTGCGGAGCCACGGAATCAGCCCCTTGCGCGTGCAGGCCCGCAGCCCATTCACGTTCCAGGAAGCGACCCGGAGCCGCCGGCCCTTCATGCGGGGCAGACTACCGAAGACGCTGTGAGAGGGGTCACGGGGGGATCCCGCCGGAGCACCGACCCGGTTCCCGACCCTCGGCCAGGTGCGTGGTCCTGGCCTCGGCAGGAGGCGGCAGCGTGGCGATCCAGGTTGGCGACCAGACCCTCGGGCAGCCGCTCAAGCGGCCGCCCCTCTGGGGACCGGGGGGAGCCCGCCGCCCGGCTGGGCGGCCTGCGGCAGCCCGACCGCCCGCGCCTCGGGCTTCCGCCGCGGCGGTTCCCGAGGAGCGGGCTGAGCCCGGCACCGCCCCGGCCCAGCGCTACCGGATCCGCAAGGCAGGTCGCTACCGGGTGCTCACCTGCGTGGAGGCTCCCACGGTCCAGGTTCGCATCGAGCGCGGCTTCACGGTCACCGCGGCCTCAGCGCGCAGCCAGCCCCCGGGCACCATCTTCCTGGATGGGGCCGCCCAGGGAGAGCCCTTCCTCGACCCTGAGCGGGGCGTCTACAACCTCGACCACCACGAAGGCTGCATCCGCTCCTTCACCCTGGCGACCTGCGAGCAGGCCATGGTGCTGCTCCGCAAGCGCCTGGATCTTCGCAAGCGGGACTGGACGGTCCACGCCAACGACGCAGACCTCGACACGGTGCTCGCCATCTGGGTTCTGCTCAATCATCTGAGGCTCGCCGACGAGGACTCACCCACCCGGGCCCAGATCATGCCGCTGCTCCGCCTGGAAGGGTGCATCGACGCCCTCGGGCTCGAGTTCCAGGATCTGTGCGCCCTGCCCCCCGAGCTCCTCGACCAGACCCGCGCCCGCATGGCCGCGTTGCTGCGACGAGAGCGCGCGCTCAAGGCCAACGGCAGCTGGGACGACGTCGACCCGCTCCAGTACGTGGCCACCCAGCTCCAGGCCCTCGACCAGATGGTCTACCCGCCGGCGGAGATCTCCGGAACCCTCGAGATCGAGGAGCTGGCGCGCGCCGACCTCGGGGGCGGATCTCTCGCCGTGGTCTGTCGCGCCAAGAGCGGCATCTACGAGGTGGAGCGGGAGCTGCGCCGCGTCCACGGGGAACGCCTGGGGATGTTGGTGCTGCAGAAGGATCCGTTCACCTACAGCCTGCGGCAGGTCGATCCGAGCCTGCCCCGCAGTCTGGAGCGCGTCTACGCACGCCTCAACCTTCTCGACCCGGGCTCGGACGGCAGCCGCTCTCCCAATCGCTGGGGGGGATCCGAGGAGATCGGCGGGTCCCCGCGCTCCACAGGAACCCGACTCTCCCCGCGCCAGATCGCAGCGGCCTGCGGCCGGGCGCTCTCGAGGCCGAACCCGGGGACGGCCCTCTCCCGACTGCTTCTGGGCGCTGGGCTGGCGGCTGTCTTCCTCGAGGGGGCGCGCGCGATCGCAGCGCCGCCACCCTGGCTCGTGGCCCGGGTCCCGGAACTCGCCGAGCTCACCCTTGGATCGCCGGCTGGCTTCGCGTCGCTGCTCTTCGCCCTCGCGGGAGCCGTCCTGTTCCTCGTGGGTCGCCGGGCCCCCGGGCTCTACGGACTGCGCTCCCCGGCGGGGCTCGACTGGTGGGGCTGCCTGCCGCTGGCCGCGGCGGGGGCGGCGGCCGGTGGGATCTGGATCCCGATGGCCGGGCCCAGCGCGCTGGCTTTCTCGGAGCCGGCGACCTGGGCGCTGCTGTTGATCGCACCTGCCGCCGCCGAGATCCTCTTCCGTGGGCTCGTCCACGGAAGCCTCGCCCGCACCTTCGGCATCCAGCTCTCGGGAGGTGCGTGGTCGATCTCGCTCCCGGCCCTCGGCTCGAGCGCCGTCTACGCCGTCTGCACCGGCCTGCCGATTCTCGCGCCCCTGGTGACGACCCGCGCGCTGGTGGCGAGCCCTTCGCTGCTGCTGCCCCTCGGCGGCGCCTTCGCCTTCGGCCTTGCCTGCGCGATGGCCCGCGAACGCTCGGAGAGTATCATCGCCCCGGTGGCCTTCCACTGGCTGTGCGCCGCGGGAGTGCTCGTCTCGGGCAGTGCCAGCATTTCTCTCGGGTAGCTGCGCTTCCAGCTTCGCCAGCGGGCGGACCCACCCGCAAGCGCCGGAGGCGCGCGCAGCGAGGCGAAGCCGAGCGAAGCCTGTGGTGGTTCCGGGCTTCGCCCGGAACCGGCCCCACAATTACGCGTTGACGACGCGGATCAGGTTGGTGCTGCCGGCTTCGCCCGAGATGCCCGCCGTGACGATCACGACTTCCCCCGGTCGGGCCAGGCCGAGCTCCCGCGCCCGCTCCACCCCGAAGCGCACCTGGCGCTCGTCGTCGCCATCGCCTTCGAAGGGCACCGCCAGCACTCCCCAGTTGAGGGCGAGTCTGCGGGCCACCGACTCCGAGGTGGTGATGGCGAGGATCGGGCAGTCGGGGCGATACTTCGAGATCGAGCGCGAGGTCCGGCCACTGGCGGTCAGCGTCAGGATCGTCGCCGCTTCCAGGTGTCGCGACAGGTCCACCGCCGCCTGGGCGACCCCGTCGGTCACCACCTTGGCAGCTCGCGGCACGATCTGCTGGAGGTCTCCGTACTCCCCCAGGGAGGCCTCGGCCTTGGTGGCCAGACTGCTCATGGTGCGCACCGCCTCCACGGGATAGCGCCCCTTGGCGGTCTCCCCCGAGAGCATCACCGCGGACGTTCCGTCGAGGATGGCATTGGCGACGTCGCTGGCCTCCGCCCGGGTGGGACGCGAGTTGCGCTCCATGGAATCGAGCATCTGGGTGGCGGTGATGACCGGCTTTCCGTTCATCACGGTCCGCCGGATGATCCGCTTCTGCACCAGCGGCACCTCTTCGACCGCCAGCTCCACTCCCAGGTCTCCGCGCGCCACCATGGTGCCCGCGGCCACCGCCACGATCTCCTCCAGGCTCTCCACCGCCTCGCGGTTCTCGATCTTCGCGATGATCGGAATGTCGGCTCCCTCACCCTCCACGAAGCGCTGGATCTCTGCCACGTCGGCAGCGCTCTTCACGAAGGAGGCGGCGATGTAATCGAGCTCGTGATCGATGGCGAAGCGCAGATCGTCCCGCCGATCGGTGTCGAGGGCGGAGAGCGTGAGCGAGGTGTCCGGAACGTTCACGCCGGCGCGGTTGGCGAGCTCGCCTCCCCGCAGCACCTCGCAGCGGATCGCGTCATCGGCCAGGGAGGTGACTCGAAGCTCGATGCGCCCGTCGTCCAGGAGGATGGCACTGCCGAGCTTCACCTCGTGCGGGAGGTTGCGGTACGAGACCGAGACCCCCTCCTTGGTGCCGAGCACATCCCCGACGAACAGGCAGAAGGGGCGGCCCTCGACCAGGTCGACGCTGCCCCCTTCCAGCGCGCCGGTGCGGATCTCGGCGCCCTTGGTATCGAGCATCACCGCCACGCGGACCCCGAGGGCGCGCGAGGCCTCGCGAACGAGCTCGAGGCGGCGCCGGTGCTCCTCGTGGCTGCCGTGGGAGAAGTTGAGGCGGGCCACGTTCATGCCGGCCTGGATCATCTCCGCGATCCGGCCGGAAGAGTCGCTGGCCGGACCGAGGGTCGCGATCAGCTTGGTCTTGCGCAGCATCTGGCTCAGGGCCACCAGGGCCTCCGGATCCCCCTAGGGGGAGTTCAGATTCTTTAAACCATCAGGTGGACACAAGCAGGTTTCCCCAGGGGATTTTTGCTCATCTTACGCTCTCTCCGTCAATCTTCGGGTCCAAATGGAACCGATCTCTGGAGAATAGCCCGATATCTGGTCATTCTGGCCTCTGTCGATCAATCTCTGCTCGGATTCTGGGAGCTGATCCCATTTTTTGTCGGTCCGGACCCCGAAAGCGGCTGATCGTGAGCTCGGAAAGAGCCTTTCCTGTCTTGGTTTGGCCGATTCGTAAGGCTAGACTGCTCGAGATCAACCCGCAAATCGGATCAAACATCGATTTGGAGCGAATCGTGGATCAGAAAATCCCCTCAGGCGGCGAAAAGGTGATCCAGTGTCTGGAGCGTGAGGGGGTGGACTACATCTTCGGGCTCTCGGGGGGCGCGGCGATGCCGATGTTCGACGCCCTGCTGGACTCGAAGATCCAGCTGGTCCTGACCCGCCACGAGCAGGGCGCCACCCACATGGCGGACGGCTATGCGCGCTCCACGGGCAGGGTCGGTGTCGTCCTGGTGACCTCCGGTCCGGGCGCCACCAACACGGTCACCGGTCTCTTGACGGCGCTGATGGACTCCTCGCCCATCGTCGTCCTCACCGGGCAGGTGATCATCCCCTCCCTGGGCAAGGACGGCTTCCAGGAAGCCGACGTCACCGGGATCACCTACCCGGTGGTGAAGCACTCCTATCTGGTGAAGGACGGGGACGAGATCCCGCGGGTGATGCGCGAGGCCTTCTACCTGGCCCGCACGGGTCGGCCGGGCCCGGTGCTGGTAGACATCCCGAAGAACATCGGGCAGGACCTCTGCCACGCCCCCTTCACCGACGACCTCGATCTGCCCGGCTACGAGGTCCCTTCCCGAGGAGACCCCGAGCGCATTGCCGAAGCCGCGCGCCACCTGATGGAGGCCCGACGCCCGCTGCTCTACGTGGGCCAGGGGGCGGTCATCTCCGATGCCGGCAAGGCCATCACGACGCTGGCCGAGAAGCTGCGGGCACCGGTCGTCACCACCCTTCTCGGCAAGGGGGCCGTGGACGAGACCCATCCGCTGCACCTGGGCATGATGGGCATGCACGGGACCGCCTACGCGAACAAGGCCGTGGTGGACTGCGACCTCATCATGTCCATCGGCGGGCGCTGGGACGACCGCATCACCGGACGGATCGAGGACTTCTGCACAGACGCCATCAAGATCCACGTGGACATCGACGCGGCGGAGTTCAACAAGGTCATCCAGCCCCACGTGGCGATCCACGGCGATGCCCGCCTGGTGATCGAAGATCTGATCCCGCTGGTGGAGATGGGCGATACGGCCGAGTGGCTCGCCCGCGCCAACCGCTGGCGACGTCAGCATCCTCTCAAGTACCCGAAGCAGGGAGGCCTGCGGGCCCAGCACGTGCTGGACCGCCTGAACGCGCTCACCGCCGGAGAGGCGATCGTCACCACCGATGTGGGTCAGCACCAGATGTGGGCTGCCCAGTTCTGTCAGGTTCGCTCGAACCGGCACTGGCTCTCGAGCGGAGGGGCGGGGACGATGGGGTTCGGCTTTCCGGCCGCCATCGGTGCGGGGTTTGGAAACCCGGGCAAGAGCGTGTGGGCCATCGTGGGAGACGGCGGCTTCCAGATGACCCTGTGCGAGCTGGCCACCGCCCAGCTCCACAAGCTTCCCGTGAAGTGCCTGGTGATCAACAACAACTACCTGGGCATGATCCGCCAGTGGCAGGAGCTCTTCTACGAGAACCGCCTCTCCGGCTCCGATCTGGAGGGCAACCCGGACTTCGTGAAGCTCGCCCAGGCCTACGGCGTCAAGGGCCTGCGCATCCGGCGGCCCGCGGACGTCGACCGGGTGCTGCGGGAAGCCCAGGAGTACGACGCGGGGCCCTGCGTCGTGGTCGCCGAGGTGGTGAAGGAGGACAACGTCTTCCCCATGATCCCGGCCGGCGCAGCCCTCTCCGAGATGATCATCGAGCGTCCGAAGCACAAGCTCGAGAAGCCCACGGGGAGCACCTGATGGGCGGCGCAGCTCGACCGATCCACACGATCTCGCTGTTCGTCAACAACAAGCCCGGCGTGCTGGTGCGCGTGGCGCTCGTCTTCTCCCGCCGGGCCTTCAACATCGAGAGCCTGGTGGTGAGTCCGGCTGCGGAGGGGCGCTTCTCGCGCATGACCATCACCTGCACGGGCGAGGTGGAGGATCTGGAGCAGGTCGTCAAGCAGCTCGCGAAGCTGGTGGACGTGGTCCACGCCATCGACCACACCCGCGACCAGTCCTACGAGACCGAGATCGCCCTGGTGAAGCTCGAGAGCCCCATGGATCGCCGAAGTCAGATCCTCCAGATCGCTGAGCACTTCAAGGCGAAGGTGGCGGACTACGGAACAGAGTCGTTGATCCTGCAGGTCTATGGGGCCAGCGAGAAGCTGGACGCCTTCATCGACCTGATGCGCCCCTTCGAGCTCTCGGAGCTCGTGCGCTCGGGGAAGCTGCTGATGGCCCGCGGCAAGCGCGTCACCTAGCCCGGCGAAGCCGCCTTGCCGATCGCTTGCCGTGTCGAGGGTCACGCACGCCGGGGCGCCAGCAGACGTCAAGCCTCCTCGAGGAGGCAACCTCTGCGAGTGAGCCGACGCGACGTGCTGCGGTGGACGGGGCTCGGGGTCCTGTGGGCGATCCGCCTGGGGGTGCTGGTCGTGCTGCCCTTCTTCCTGCTGATCCGGAGCTCCCTCTACCTGCACATCCTGCAGGGCTGGTCGGTCTGGCTCTCGCTGGCGCTGGGCGCCGCGCTGATGACCACCCTGCTGACGGGCTACGCGGCCTGGATCACCCAGCGCTTCACGGGCTCCCGCCGGCTCTCCCGCCTGGCTCTGGGATCGCTCACGGCGGTGGTGATCTGCTACTCGAGCTTCGCGCTGCTCTACCTGTCCCAGACGAACGCCAAATCCGAGGAGATCCGCAGCTTCTACAGCTCGGTCCACCCGATCCTCCGCGTCGCGGTGGGCACGCTGATCCTGGTGGACGGGGACCTTGTCCTCACCGACACCAAGCGCTCGCGGGGCGACTATGTGGGCATGGGCCTGCCGCCGAGGCAACGCTCGCTCCACTTCCCGCAGCCGGATGGGTACGTGCACGCGGTGGATCTGCGCACCGCCCGCCGGGGCGAGTGGCGCAACGGCCTGGTGCGGGCCTACTTCGCGGTGATGGGATTCCCCACCCTGCGCCACGTGGGGACCCACGACCATCTTCACGTCTCCCTCCAGTCCGAGACCGCCGCCGCCCGCTGGGCCTCGACCTCGCGTCAGCGCCCGTAGAGGCACCCCCGATGGCCGCGGGCGCAGCCTGCAGCCGAGCGAAGGGGTAGACTCCAGTGGCACAGGAGGAGGGAGGCATGCCCAGCTCGCCCGTCGGAAAGGTGGCCGTCGTGGTCGGGGTGGGACCGAGCCGCGGGACCGGCGCCGCGGCGGCCCGCCGCTTCGCCCGCGAGGGACTGCACGTCTATCTCGCCGCGCGGTCGGCCGAACGTCTCGAGGCAATCGCCAAAGAGATCGCCAGCGCGGGTGGCCGGGCCACCGCCGTGCCCATGGACACCACCGATCCCGCCCAGGTGAGCGCACTCCTCGATCGCGCCCAGAGCGAGGGTGGAGGTCTCGATGCGGTGGTCTACAACGCGGGGAACAACCGCTTCAAGCCCCTGCTCGAGATGGACGACGACTTCTTCGAGGACGTCTGGCGCCTCGTCTGCTTCGGCGGATTCCTGGTGGGTCGCGAGGCGGCCCGGCGCATGGTGCCCCAGGCGTCCGGCAGCATCTTCTTCACGGGCGCCACGGCCTCGGTGCGGGCGCGCCCACCCTTCACGGCCTTTGCCTCGGCCAAGGCTGCACTGCGAGCCGTCGCGGACGGCATGGCGCGCGAGTTCGGCCCCCAGGGCATCCACGTCGCCCACGTGGTGATCGACGGCGGCATCGATGGAGAGCAGCTGAACAATCGGTTTCCGCAGTTCAAGCAGCAGCGTGGGGAAGACGGCATGCTG